>NZ_CAXREH010000138.1:0-9857 GCF_964229375.1 Cognatishimia sp. | reverse complement strand
GCTTTTTTATCCCGCTTTTTAGTGACGTAGCTTTCTAGCACCTCGCCTTCATGATCGACTGCGCGCCACAGATAGTGTCTTTCACCATTTATCTTCACAAATACTTCATCCAGGTGCCATTTCCAATTACTGGACTGCATGCCCCCTGCCCTGCGCTTCTTTATCTTACTTGCGAACTGAGAACCAAATCTATGCCACCAGTACCGAACGGATTCATAGCTCACATCGACACCGCGTTCGTGCAGAAGGTCTTCTACATTTCTCAGTGAGAGTGGGAACCTCACATACAGCATAACAGCAAGTTGGATAATCTCAGGGCTGGTTTTGAAATAGCGGAAGGATAAAGAATAGGGCATGGCCCAGACGCTAATATTCAGCACGCTGTCGGGCAAGGCAGTTTATTCTGACAGTGCCTGTATTTATAAAGTGCAGCATGATTGCTCCTGGACGCTAATAGGGCTGTTTTCGAAGTAGCCGAGGGATAGAGGATCCAGCGTAGTTAATGAGCTAAAGTCAAGACCACTGTCGGGCAAATTATTTATACTGACAGTACCATCCAAACCGTTCAGCGACCAGATCAGACATATTGTGCCGAATAAGCTTGCGCCATGATAGCGAGCGGTTTGGCCTTGATCGTCGATGCGCGCTCTGCCGAACCAAAGGCGATAAAGCGGTCCGTGCAAACGGCCTTCATCGCTGCAATGCCAGGGGCTAGATATTTGCGAGGGTCAAACTCGGCAGGCGAAGTTACGAAGACCTTTCGAATAGCGCCCGTCATCGCAAGTCTCAGGTCGGTGTCCACATTAACCTTTCTTACGCCATATTTAATGCCACGCTGGATTTCCTCAACCGGGACGCCCCATGTCGGATCAATTGAACCCCCATTATCATTGATGGTCTCTTGAAGATCTTGGGTGACAGATGACGACCCATGCAGCACCAAAGGCATGTTTGGCAGTTTCGCATGAATTTCACGCAGACGGTCGATGGCCAAAATCTCACCATCTGGTTTGCGTGTAAATTTGTAGGCACCATGGGATGTCCCAATCGCCACAGCCAAGGCGTCGACCTTAGTCAGTTCAGTGAATTGGGCGGCTTCGTCAGGATCAGTTAGCAGCATATCACGCGACAGCTCGCCCTCGTATCCGTGGCCGTCCTCAGCCTCCCCTCTGCCCGTTTCCAAACTGCCTAAATGGCCGATCTCACCTGCGACTGATACGCCTATCATATGCGCCATCTCCACAACTTTGGCCGTCACGGTGACGTTTTCATCAAAACTGGTTGGGCGCGTGCCGTCTTCCGATAACGACCCATCCATCATCACCGAACTGAACCCGTTCGTGATGGCTGACATGCAAGTCGCAGGTGAATTGCCATGGTCTTGGTGCATGCAAACCGGAATGTGAGGATAAAGCTCGATCGCCGCTTTGATCAGATGCGATAGCACAATGTCATTTGCAAAGGCACGGGCACCACGGCTCGCCTGCATGATGACAGGGCTGTTCACCGTGTTAGCTGCCTGCATGATGGCCAACATCTGTTCCATGTTGTTCACGTTAAATGCGGGGATGGCATAACCATTAAGGCAGGCGTCATCCATGAGTTGTTTAAGCGTAATCAAAGGCATTCGAGCGCCCTCATGTTTGAAGGTAGGCTTGCGCCACGCGCTCCACCTCGGCGCGGGACCCAAGCACAACAGATGTGCGTTCGTGGTGATGGCTGGGAACCTTATCAAGCAGCGGGCGTCGCCCATCAGTTGCAAGGCCGCCTGCGGCTTCCATGATCATGGCGATTGGGTTCGCCTCGTACAACAGTCGCAATTTGCCCCCTTGGGCGCTGTTTTCCGCATCGACTGGATAAAGAAACACACCACCACGGACCAGAATGCGGTGAACCTCGGCCACCATGGAAGCGGTCCAACGCATGTTGAACGCTTTGCCACGTGGTCCGCTTGGGCCTTCGATGCACTCTGCAATGTACTTCTGGATCGCCGCATCCCAGTGGCGCAGGCGCGAGACGTTGATGGCAAATTCCGTGGTTTCCCGGGGGACGGTCATCCTTGGGTGCGTCAGCACGAAGGTGTCTGTTTCTTGGTCCAGACTGAACCCGTCGACCCGGTCACCAAGTGTCAGAACGAAAACTGTTGACGGCCCATAAATAGCATATCCCGAGCAGAGGAGTTTGCGACCCCGCTGAAGGACACAATCCGTCTTTGCCTCTTTGACCTTCGCAATGGCAAAAATTGATCCAACTGAAAGATCAACGTCCAGGTTTGATGATCCATCCAGCGGATCGAAGGCGATCACAAAGTCGCCCTCTGACGGTTGAGAAACCTTGATGACATCTTCGACTTCTTCGGACACGATCGCGGCAACGCGCGAGTTACCCACGCAAGATCGCACAAACACCTCATTCGCTAGGATATCCAACGGCTTTTGGTCCTCGCCTTGTGAATTGATTGTGCCAGACTGTCCCAGATTTCCGTCAATTGCCGATTCAGCAACCAGTGTTGAAATCGACCAACATGCACTCGCAATTCGATCAATCAGATCGCGCAGGTCAGGATCGCCCACCTCGCGCTGGAGGTACGTGTGAAGCGTTTCATGTGACATCTGTTCAGCTGGCCAAATGTTCGAATAACCGTGCAACAGCTTCAGCGCCAGGATCGATATGACCTTCTAGCTGCTCCGCGTTGATGTAGCTGGCGCGCCCTGCCTTGGCAGAGGTGATCGTGGCCGTGTAATCTGCACCTTTGCGGGCCGCAGCCGCGGCAGCGGCGAAACCCTCACCCAGTTCCTGCAAAGCGGGCATCAAAGCGTCCACCATCGTTCGGTCACCAGGATTTGCCCCGCCAATCTGACGCATGCGATCCAGCCCCGTTTGCAAGGCTTCCTTCATCGGCATTCCGGACGACGATGCATCGCCAGCTGCGGCAAAGAAGATCGCCAAAAGCACGCCGGATGAGCCGCCCATCGTCTGGCTCAACTCTAGCCCGATTGCGCGGTAAAGCTGCGTGTGATCGGCTAAGGGCAGCGTGTCCATCGCCTCGATCAAGGCGCGGGATGCGGTCGCCAGAGTCGATCCCGTGTCGCCGTCGCCAGATTTGGCATCTAGAAGGTTCAAGTCTGCCTCTGATGCAATCAGCACGTTGCAACAGGCCGTCAGAAAGGCCTTTGTAGGCTCATGCTGAGAGGCGGGCGCGCGAATGGGTGCCAGGCCATCGGGCAAAGGCAGAACCTTGGGTTTTTTAACAAGGTTGCAGCCGGGCCACGCAGGCGCGCCCACGGGTTGGGCCAACAGGTCTACGTCACCGTTCGACAGTTCCATCAAGGAGATCGAAAATCCATGCATGTCGAGGGCGGTCATCATCGCATCAGGACCGATCACATGCCGGATATGTTGACCCACGTCAGACGCCAGCAGCGTATCGGTCAGGATCGACATCTCAAGGAAGGAGGCGCCGCCAAGATTGTTGATCAACGCAACATGCGGGGTCTTGGGCATGCCTGCCGCCAGCTTTTCGGTCATCAGGGCGATTGCATCTTTTGCCCCGCTTGAGGCGACTTGCTCAACACCTGCTTCCCCGTGAATACCAAGGCCAAGTTCGGCCATCCCTAGGGGGATACGATCCTCTTTCAGAGACCCCGGAACCTTGCAGGTATCCAGCGACATCCCGATCGATCGAGTCGCTTTTCTGACACGTTCTGCGGCCATCGTACAGGCCTCAAGATTCGCGCCGTTTTCAGCCATGGCACCCGCGATCTTGTGAACGAAGAGCGTTCCAGCGACCCCGCGCGCCTGTGGCAAGTCCGGCAGTGCCACGTCATCGTCCATAATAACCATCGACACCTTCAGGCCGAAGGCACGGGCCCTTTCTGCGGCAAGGCCAAAGTTCAAGCGATCACCTGTGTAGTTCTTCACGATCAGCAAACAACCCGCAGGGCCTGTGACGGCCAAAATCCCAGCCAGAACCGCATCGACAGAGGGCGATGCGAAGACATCGCCGCACACAGCGGCAGTCAGCATTCCTTCACCGACAAACCCGGCATGCGCTGGCTCATGTCCGGAACCGCCGCCAGACACCAGCGCGACCTTGGATTTGTCCCAGTCCGACCGCACGACAACACGGATATGGGGATAACCGTCAAGCCGCGTCAGCTTCCCGCCTGAGGCTGCGATCGTTCCGTCGATGGCCTGTGTGACCATATCTTCTTTAGCGTTGATAAAGTGTTCCATTGTGTCCTCCCTCAGGCCACGCGCGCGCCATTGGCGTCGAAATAATACGGATTGTTGGGGCGAATTTTGACCACGTCGCCTTCGTTTAGCGTTGTGTGTGCATCGGTGACCGTGATCAGGTCGTGGTTCTTGAACGCCAGATGCAGACGGGTCTGATCGCCCAAATGTTCAACACGGGTCACCATGCTCTCCTCGCCCTCTCCCTGGACGATATGTTCAGGCCTGAGCCCGATCGAGGCCGCGCCATCGGGTGCACCACCAAAGACGTCTGCAGGCAGGACGTTGATACGCGGCTGGCCAAGACGGCTGGCGGCATAGACGCTCACCGGGTTCTCATAGATCTCGCGAGGTGTTCCGAATTGCACCAGCTTGCCATTATCAAGCACACCGACATGGGTCGCCATGGTCATCGCTTCGATCTGGTCATGGGTCACGTAAAGGAGCGTGGCCCCCGAATTGGCCTGGATGCTCTTCAATTCGATCCGCAGATCAGATCGCAGCTTGGCATCCAGCGAACTGAGCGGCTCGTCCATCAGATAGACCGAAGGGTTGCGTACCAGCGCCCGACCAATCGAGACACGCTGCATCTCGCCCCCCGACAGGGCCGTGGACTTGTTGTCGAGCTTGTGGCTGATCTGCAGAACCTCCGCGACCTCACCGACCTTTCGGTCGATTTCGGCCTGTGGCGTTTTCAGGATCGGGGATTTCAATGGAAATTCCAGGTTCTGCCGCACAGTCAAATGCGGATAAAGCGAGTATTGCTGGAAGACCATCGCGACATCTCGCTGCGCGGGCGTAAGCCCGGCCATGTCGCGTCCTTCGATCATTACAGTTCCGGTGTCCGGCTTATCAAGGCCAGATACCATACGTAGGGTCGTCGTTTTTCCTGCCCCCGTCGGGCCAAGAAGCACAACAAAAGACCCGTCCGGCACGGTCATTGTGACATTGTCCAAAGCGGTTTCTTCACCGAAAGATTTTGACACGCCGTTCAAGGTGACATCAGCCATTGGACAAAACCTCCATATTTGCAGCGCTCTTCAGCGCCTTGCCGGTTTCTGCATTGAACAGGGTGATGGTCCGCGCATCGAAGTGCAGCCCGGTCTGGTCGCCGACATTGACACGGTCAGCCGACGACAAGCGCGCCTTTACGGCGCCATTTGCCGTCTCCAATGTGACGATCTGGGTCGTTCCAAGATACTCAGTTGCAATCACCCGGCCCCGATAGGGCGCGCTGTCATCAAGCCGCACATGTTCGGGACGGATGCCAAATATAATGCCGCCGTTCGTCCCTTCGCGGGCCTCTGGGACAGTGACCGCGACGTCGTTGAGACGGATTTCGGTCGATCCGGTGCCCACCATACCGTTGAAGTCGAGGAAATTCATCGGAGGGGAGCCAATAAACTGCGCCACGAACTTCGTCGCAGGCCAGTCGTAGATGTCTTGCGGTACGCCGAATTGTTCGACGACGCCGTGGTTCATCACCACGATCTTGTCGCCCATCTGCATCGCCTCAAGCTGGTCATGGGTCACATAGACAGTCGTGGCGTTCATCCGGTCATGCAGCGCGCGCAGCTCGTCAGACATGTGTTCGCGGAACTCCGCATCCAACGCGCCCAAAGGTTCATCCATAAAGAACGCTTTGGGGTCGCGAACAATGGCGCGGCCGAGTGCCACCCGCTGGCGGTCTCCGCCGGACAGGCCCCCCACGGGCTTACTCAGAATGTCGGTGATGCCGAGGATCTCAGCGATCTCGCCGACCTTCTTTTTTACCTGCGCCTTTGGCATGCCTTGGCTTAACAGCGGGTAGCTGATGTTCTTGCCCACGTTCATATGCGGGTAAAGCGCAAACATCTGGAACACAAACGCAATGTCGCGCTGGCTAGCGGGCTTTTGGCCGACCTCTTCGCCGTCAATGTAGATCTCGCCCGATGTCGGCAGCTCAAGCCCCGCCATCATTCGAAGGGTCGTGGTCTTGCCGCAGCCCGAGGGCCCCAGGAGCATAAAGAATTCGCCGTCTTCGATCGTGAAGGTCGAGGATTGCACAGCCGTAAAGGCGCCGAATTCCTTGCGCACGTGTTCAATGCGTATTTGTGCCATTGATGCGCCTCCTATTCTGGAAAGTGGCTGACGATGATGAACATCACCGTGCCGACGAGAGTGATAATGAAGGAGTAGGTGTAGAGGCCGATCGCGATAGGCTGCATCAGCATGATGACTCCCAACGCGATAAGGATTGAGGCCACCATCTCCCACGAACTACGGCGGAGCCGCAGCAAACCATTGATAAAGTTGGTCATTTGCGCACCGCTCCGAAGGTAATGCCGCGCAGCAGGTGTTTGCGTAGAAGCACGGTGAACACCATTACGGGGACAAGGAAGATCGTGGCGCCGGCGGCCACAGCGGGCCAGTCTTTGCCGTTCACACCGATGATATTTGGAATGAAGGGGGGTGCCGTTTGAGCCTGACCAGAGGTCAACAGGACGGCAAAGGCGTATTCGTTCCACGCAAAGATCAGACAGAATATCGCGGTGGAAGCGATACCTGTGGCAGCTTGTGGCAAAACCACTTTGTAGAAGGCCTGGAACCGTGTGTAGCCATCAATCAAAGCCGCCTCTTCATATTCCAGAGGAATTTCGTCGATGAAGCCCTTCAGCAACCAAACCGATAGCGACAGGTTAACTGCGGTATAGAGCAGGATCATCCCGAGGTGCGTGTCATTTAGGCCAAGGTTGCGGAACATCAAGAAGATCGGGATCGCAACCGCAATCGGTGGCATCATCCGTGTAGACAGAATGAAGAACAACAAATCGTCCTTCAATGGCACGCGGAACCGGCTGAACGCATAGGCGGCAGCGGTGCCAAGGATCATACAAAGCGCCGTTGATCCAAAACCGATGATGACCGAGTTCAGGAAGCGTTCGCCATATCGGGACGGCCCGGAGATGACAGTGCCGCGCTCACGGGCGATCTCTTCATACCATGTTTGCGGAGGGCCTGCGGCTTCAAGCATATCGTCAGTCGCGCGGGTCCGGTCCGTGAACAGGTTTACATAGCCTTCGAGCGTGGGCTCAAACACGACAACAGGCGGATAAGCGATCGAATCAGACGGTGATTTGAAGCCAGTGGCGATGATCCACAAGAGCGGGATGATCGTGACGACCGCATAAGCGATGACCAGAATACCAGCAAACCACTTGGTGCTCTTGGTCGGTTCGGTGACGGAAAAGCTCATCTTTCTTTTACCTTATTGAGCGCTTTGACGTAGATCGACGCAAGGCCGAAGACGGTGACAAAGAGGATGACGGCGTAGGCAGACGAATAACCGGTCCGCCACTTCTCAAACGCTTCTCGTTTGAGGTCAATTGACGTCAGCGTGGTCGTGTTGCCAGGGCCGCCCCCGGTCAGCTGCACCACGAGGTCGAACATCTTGAAGTTCTCGATTCCACGGAACAGGACAGCCAGCATCAGGAACGGCAGGGCCATCGGGATAGTGATCGTCCAAAACTGACGCCACTTGCTCGCGCGGTCGCACTCGGCGGCCTCATAGATGCTGTCAGGGATAGACCGCAGACCGGCCAGACAGATGAGCATGACAAACGGGGTCCACATCCAGGTGTCCGCAATAATGATCGCCCAAGGTGCTAAATGCACATCACCAATCATTGAAAAACTCGTGGGATCAGCGCCCGTAAAGAACGCCACGATGTAATTGAAAAGACCGATTTGCGGCTGATAGAGAAACGTCCAGAAGTTACCGACAACAGCTGGTGACAGCATCATCGGGAAGACGATGATCGTCGTCCAAAGATCGTTGCCCTTGAATTTCTTGTTGATGAGATACGCTAACGAGAAACCGATCAGAACCTGCAGGGCAATCGTCCACAAGAGAAAATGCGCGGTGGCCTGCATCGTGTTCCAGATGTCTGGATCATTGAGGATGCGTTCGTAGTTGCGGAGTCCGACCCATTCGACATCATTGTTCGGGCGGTTCACCCGGTAATTCGTAAAGCTCAGGCGGATTGTCCAAATGAGCGGGAAGATGTTGACGGCCAAGAGTAAGAAAATCGTCGGGGCAACAAAAATCCAGGCAATCGTTCTGTCCGATAGACCCCTGATTTTTTTGGACATCCCTGCAGGTGTCTTTTCAGCCATTTTATTTATGGGTGATACGGTCATCGATGTTCCTTCTGGGCAGACGTCAGAAGATTACCTCTAGCGACGTTTACCCACTAAGTGAGTGACCCCGGCATTTCAGGAAACCGCCGGGATGGGCGTCAGCGCAAAGGCAAGGCCGGATGCGCTGACAGAGAGGAGACTTATAGCTTGCCTTCGTCTTCAAAGACTTCGGTCCAGTCTTTCACCAGGCCATCAAGCGCTTCTTGTGCAGTGCCTTCGCCAGCAACAACGTAGTTGTGAATGCGCTCTTGGGTAGCGATCAGCAGATCTGCATAGGCAGGCTCGGCCCAGAAGTCTTTCACGATCGCCATGCTGTCCAGGAAGGTCTGCGCGTAAGGCTGCGAGGTTGCGAAGCTTGGGTCTTCAACCACTGCGCTCAAAGCGGAGTAGCCGCCCAGTTCCCACCAACGGGACTGGATTTCAGGCTGCGCGAACCACTTGATGTATTCCAGAGCCGCATCCTGCTTTTCGGAGTAGGACACAACCGAGATACCCTGACCGCCCAGCTGCGCGAACTGACCGTTCGGGCCAGCAGGGTTCGGGAAGTAACCGGACTTGCCGCCGCCGACGTTTTCGTCAGCTTCTACACCGGGCCAGATGAAGGCAAAGTTCATCTGCATCGCAACCTGTCCGGAACGGTAGGCATCGATGTTTTCGCCCATGTACCAGTTGGAAGAACCTGGAGGCGTGCCTGTGTCGTAAAGCTCTTTGTAGGCTTCCAGTCCAGCAGCCGCATCAGCGGAGTTCACAAACCCTGCGAGGTCATATGGCTTTTCGGGGTTCTCGTAGAGAAAGCCGTAATTGTAGAGCCAGTTGGTCACGCCCATGGTGATGCCTTCGGAACCACGCTCGGTGTAGATGGCTGAGCCATAAACGGTGGTGCCGTCGATGTCGCGGCCCTGGAAGAACTGAGCGATGTCTGTCAGCTGCTCCAGCGATGCAGGCACGTCCAGGTTATATCCGTATTTCTCTTTGAACTCGGCCTGCAGCTCAGGACGCTCGAACCAGTCTTTGCGGTATGTCCAGCCAACCACGTCGCCAAAGGCAGGCAGCGCATAGTAGTTAGGCGTGTTTTTCGGCCACTCGGCATATCCAGTCACAGTCGCCGGGATGAAGTCACCCATGTCGATGCTGTTGGCATCAAAGAAGTCGTTCAGTTTAACATAGTGGCCATTCTCAGCGCCAGCACCGATCCACTGGCTGTCGCCAATCATCAGATCGCACAGCTGGCCGCCGGAGTTCAGCTCGTTCAGCATACGATCAGCAAAGCTGGGCCATGGCACAAACTCAAAGCTCATGTTGTGGCCAGACTTTTCTTCAAAATCTTTGCTCAGTTCAATCAAAGCATTCGCCGGATCCCATGCAGCCCAGCAAAGCGTAAGATCTTCGGCAATCGCCGCATTAGACAGGCCAGACGCCAGAATTGCGCCTCCCGCTACAGATAT
>NZ_CAXREH010000137.1:0-6754 GCF_964229375.1 Cognatishimia sp. | reverse complement strand
GGGATATTTCACATTTCCGGAAAACAAACTACTGACAGAGACCGAGAACGCTGCGCTTTTGCTGTTTGATCTGCTGCAGCTGTGTTTCCTGCTGTTCCTGACAGGCGGGCTGAACAATCCCTTCTCGATCCTCGTCGTGGGCCCCGTCACTGTGTCAGCCGCCACGCTTTCTATTCGAATGACGGCGATCCTTGCGTCGGTCACCATCGCGCTGGCCGCTTTGATGACCGAAATCTATCTGCCTCTACGCACCGCCAGTGGCATTATTCTGGAAACTCAGCAGATCTTTCTGATCGGTAACTTCGCGGGGATTTTCATCGCCGTGCTGTTCTCGTCGATCTATTCGCAACGGGTGGTGTCGGAAATGTCGACCATGGCCGAAGCGTTGGCCGCCACGCAAATGGCCCTGGCGCGCGAGCAGAAACTTACCGACCTTGGCGGCGTTGTCGCCGCTGCCGCACACGAGCTTGGCACGCCTCTCGCAACCATCAAACTGACCAGCGGTGAGCTGATGGAAGAGCTGTCAGATCAGCCAGACCTGCGCGAAGACGCGGCGCTGATCCGGCAACAGGCAGACCGCTGTCGCGATATCCTTCGCTCGATGGGGCGGGCCGGGAAAAGTGACCTGCACATGCGCAGCCTGCCGCTTTTGACGGTGATAGAAGAGGCCGCCGAACCCCATAGCGACCGTGGCAAATCCGTCATCATCGACGAAGTCATGTCTGATGATGTCCGCGAAGAAGAGCCGCAGGTGCTGCGCCGTGCCGAGATCGTGCACGGGTTGCGAAATCTGATCCAGAACGCAGTGGATTTTTCAAAAACCGAAGTCCGCATCGAGGCAAGCTGGACATCCGAAACCGTCACCGTGCGAGTGATCGACAATGGCCCCGGATTTCCAAGCCACGTGATCGGACGGATCGGCAGCCCGATGTTGCGACGCGTCCGCAGCGACAGAGACCGCCGCTCTCGCCCCGGATACGACGGCATGGGCCTTGGGCTGTTCATCGCAAAGACACTGCTTGAACGCACCGGCGCATCCCTGCATTTCTCAAACCTCAGCTATGAAACCGCATCACACAGCGGCGCCATCGTCGAAGTCACCTGGCCGCGTAAGGAAATCGAGGCCGCGACCGGGGTGCCCTTCTCGGCAGAAAACCCTCAGATCAAAGGGTAAGCGATAAGTTAACCCTTCGTTAATCGTTTTCCCAAATCCTTATGTCTCATGGCGACATAGGGGAAAACGGTGGTGCCGGAATCGGTTGTTTACGTTGCTCAGATCGTGATGGTTGCCATCTGCGCCACCGGTCTTTGCCTGATGGTCGTCAGGGGTATCGCCCGCCACGGAGTCGTCCGATACTGGCGCGCCCAGCGCGAAGAAGCGCCTTTGGTCATGTTGTTTGAGCGTGGCCTTTTGATCGACGCCAACCAAGATGCGCTCTCGCTTTTGGGCAGCAGTGAGCTGACGGATGTGACATGGGGACAAGTCCGCACCGCTCTGGCCAGCCGCATTACAACGCTGCCGGTGTCGCTGGGGAAAAAAGATCCGATCAGCACCCATCCGAAAGACGCACGACTGGGCGAGCTGCGGGCCACGCTGGAGCAATGGCGCAACTATGCAAGGCTGTCGGTATACAACTGGCCCACGCAGAACAAACGCAAGGCCTCTGTACGGATCCCGATCTCCGAGTTTGAGTCGCTCACCAACGCCGCCCTGGATTCCCCTTTCCCGATTTGGCGACTGTCAGACGACAACAAGCTGATCTGGGCCAATCCCGCCTTTTTCAAAGACTATGGAAAAACGATCCAAGTCGGCGACAGCATCGAGCAACTGAAAACCCAGATACCCGCGGATCTAAACTCTGGTCAGACCTTTTCAACCGCAGTCGAAAACCCAAACGACGGCGGCCCTAAACATTTTGATGTGACTATGGTCAGGCAAGGCGACAGTCGCACCTTTTTCGCGGTGAACGCCGACAAAGTGGTTCAGGCGGATGACGCCAAACGCAGTTTCATTCAGACGCTTGCCAAAACCTTTGCCCAGCTTTCAACGGGGCTCGCGATCTTTGATCGGGATCGCAGGCTGGTTCTTTTCAACCCGGCCCTGATGGATCAATTCGGCATTCCCGCAGGCTTCCTCAGTGGCGAGCCGACCTTGGCTGCCTTCTTTGACAAGCTGCGCGACGACCGGATGATTCCGGAACCTCGCGACTACGGGTCTTGGCGCGAAAAGATCATGCATATGGTGCTGGACGCCACTGATGACCGCTATCGTGAGGTCTGGCCTCTGCCTTCTGGTGCAACCTATCGGGTGACGGGCCGCCCCCATCCCAACGGCGCCGTCGCGTTTCTGTTCGAAGACATCAGCGCAGAACTATCGCTAGAGCGGCGGTTCCGCGCACAATTGGACATGACGAAAGCCGTCATCAACAACTTTTCTCCCGCCATCGCTGTCATTTCGCCAGGCGGCACCTTTGCGATGACAAACACAGCTTTTCATACGATGTGGAGGGTCAATCCGGACAACTCGATCACGGATTTCACCTGGAGTGATTTTGAGATTATTTGGAAGAATAAGGTGAAAGAGACTCCGATATTGGCGGGTTTGACCAACTATCTCAGGCTGTTTCACGACCGCCAGACCTGGGTCCGGGGCGTTCACACGGGATCAGGCAAAATGCTTCACATTCAGGCGGATCCGGTGATGGGCGGTTACACAATTCTGACATTCGCCGAAATCCAGAACGCCACAACTCCGCAGACGGAAAAACTCAGCACGCCATAGTTTCTTGCTGGTTGCAGCTTGGTCACGGCGTAGTATCCTGTCGCCATGGAACTGCAGAATTTTTCGACAACCCTCACCTCTGCCGAGGCCACAACGCGTCTGGCTCAGGCGCTGGCCCCGCGATTGGATGCCGGCGATGTTCTGCTATTCACGGGCGATATCGGCGCAGGCAAAACCCATTTCGCACGGTCTTTGATTCAGAGCCTGCTGCCGGAACCCGAGGATGTGCCCTCTCCGACGTTCACTCTGGTTCAGATCTATGAGGTGTATCAATTCGAGATCTGGCACGCCGATTTATACCGACTGACCAGCCCGGACGAGGTTGTCGAGCTTGGTTTAATCGACGCCTTTGACGACGCGCTTTGCCTTGTCGAATGGCCCGATCGACTGGCGGAACTGGCACCGCAAAGCGCGCTGTCCATTTCGATGCAAATGACTCCGGATCAGGGGCATCGACAGCTCACCGCCTCGTGGACCGACAAAAAATGGGCCGAAAAACTCGCGGGTCTTGATGGAGCATAAGCTTTCCTCAAATGGCCTGGCCTTTCTTGCGGACACCGATTGGAAGACCGCAGAAATCACCCCTTTGACACAGGATGCCTCGGCTCGACGATACTTCAGACTGCGCGGCAAAGATCAAAAGACAGCCGTTCTGATGGATTCGTCGCAAGCAGCGACCGGTGAACTTGGCCGGTTTCTGTCAGTGGGCGCTTACTTAGGCGACCTGGGTCTCTCGGCACCTCAGATCCTGACGTCAAACGGCGAGTTTACAGTTCTGGAAGACTTTGGCGACGCGCGTTTCGCCGATCTGCCCGACGATCCTTCAAAACTCTACCGTTTGGCTATCGATGCGCTTGTCCATCTTCAAGCGCATGCCCCGATGCACGGCCTGCCCGTCTGCGACTTCGCGCATTTGGGCGAGCTGACGGCAACTGCTTGGCGATGGTACCCACAATCCTCTGAGGGCGCGCTTTCGCCCGAGGCACAAGAAGCGTCTGACTTGGCTGTCGCTGCAGCGAAATCTCTGGCACTTAAGCCAACCTGCACCATGCTGCGCGATTTTCATGCCGAAAACCTCATGTGGCTGCCTAAACGCGACGGGGTTCGACAAGTTGGCCTGCTTGATTTTCAAGATGCCATGGTTGGCCATCCGGTCTTCGATGTGGTTTCCCTGTTGCAGGACGCACGGCGTGATATCACGCCCGACTTCGAGCAACAGCTCGGCGTGTATTTCCAAGAACAGGCAGGCATGTCGCCCGAGCATTTTAAGGCAAGCTATGCCGCCCTTGGCGCGTTTCGCAATCTGCGCATCATCGGAATGTTCGCGCGGTTGGGCAAATTGCTGGGACGGCCGAGTTACATTGATTTGATACCGCACGTTTGGCGGTATCTGGACAGTGACCTTGCGCACCCTGCCCTCGAAGACCTTAGAGGCTTTGTGCAACGCACGCTGTCCCCGCCTACAGAACCTTATCTGAAAGAACTGAAATCGCGATGTCCAAAGCCCCCAATTCAGTGCTGATTTTCGCCGCCGGTTTCGGCACGCGCATGGGCGATCTGACGCGCAAAACACCCAAGCCTTTGATCACCGTGAACGGCACAGCACTTATCGATCACACGCTGGAAATGACGGCCGCGATTTCGCCTGAAACAACCGTCGTGAACGCGCATTATCTGGCCGATCAAATGGTCGAACATTTACGTGAAAAACCCGTGATAATGTCCATCGAAAAACCCGACATTTTGGACACAGGCGGAGGTCTTAAGGCGGCGTTGCCTCTTCTGAAACAATCCGCGGTATTTACCAGCAACAGTGATTGTATCTGGGACGGTCCGAACCCTTTTCCTCTTTTGAAAAACACATGGGATCCGAATGCAATGGACGCGCTTTTAGGGTGTATTAGGGTCGAAAACTGTCTTGGCAGAGACGGTGGCGGAGACTTTGATCTCGACGAAACAGGGCGTATTTCTCGCACTGGCAATTTCGTTTATGGTGGAGTTCAAATTATCAAAACGGCGCGCGTCAATGCCCATCCAAATCGAACATTCTCTCTAAATGCAGTGTGGGACGATATTGCGCGGGATGGACGGCTATTCGGACTGGACTACCCGGGGCGCTGGTGCGATGTCGGACACCCGGGCGGTATTGCTCTGGCCGAGGCGCTTTTGAGGGGGCAGGATGTTTAACCAGACGGGCAAACCGCATGTATTTGGCATAGCGCCAGGCGTCGATTTTCCGCGTGCCCTCATCGCGGGTTTGCATGCGCGTTTTCAAGGTGCCGCACCCGAGGATTTTGCCCGCGTCAAGATCATCGTAAACACGCAGCGCATGGCGCGCCGGATGCGGCAGCTTTTCGATGAAGGACCACCGATGCTGTTGCCCCGCGTCAAGCTGCTGACCAGCCTCGGGCAATCGCTCAAAACACCCCTACCCCTTGCAGTATCTCCGCTGCGGCGGCGGTTCGAACTGACCCAGATCATTGCGCGACTTCTGGATCAACAGCCGGATCTGGCACCCCGAGCGTCATTGTTTGATCTGGCCGACAGTCTGGCGACCTTGATGGACGAGATGAACGGCGAAGGCGTTTCTCCGGACGCGATTGCCGCGCTCGATGTCAGCGATCAATCTGGCCATTGGGAGCGCGCCCAGCAGTTTTTCGGCATTGCACGGCATTTTCTGGCTTCGGTGGCCGAAGAGCCCGATGCGGAAACCCGCCAGAGACAGATCGTCGAGGCGCTGGTCGCCCAATGGGAGGCCGATCCACCGCAACATCCCGTCATTTTGGCGGGCTCGACGGGTTCGCGGGGCACAACCATGCTGCTGATGCAGGCGATTGCGCGTCTGCCGCAAGGGGCGCTGGTTCTGCCCGGCTTTGATTTTGACACGCCCGCATCCGTGTGGGGCACATTGGGCGATGCTTTGTCTGCCGAGGACCATCCACAATTTCGGTTCAACAAAATCCTGCGCGGGTTGGACATGCGGCCGGATGAGGTCACGCCCTGGACAGAGACAGCCGCGCCGAATGCGGCCCGCAACAGGCTGGTATCCTTGGCGCTGCGCCCAGCGCCGGTAACGGATCAATGGCTGACCGAGGGCCCTTCGCTCACAGATCTAGACCACGCATGTGCCGACGTCACCTTGCTTGAGGCGGGCTCTATGCGGGAGGAGGCGCTCGCCATCGCCATGCGCTTGAGGCATGCCGCCGAAGATGGCATGACCGCCGCGCTTATCACGCCGGATCGTATGCTGACACGTCAGGTGACGGCGGCGCTTGATCGCTGGAATATCCTGCCCGATGACTCAGCGGGCACTCCGTTGCAACTTTCGCCTCCGGGCAGATTTCTGCGGCATATTACGGCTCTATTTCAGCAGGAAATTACGTCTGAGGCCTTATTAACGCTACTCAAACATCCGCTGACGCACTCGGGGGCCGAGCGCAATACGCACCTTCGTTTGACCCGTGATCTTGAACTTCATCTCAGACGCAAAGGGATCACCTATCCCACCGCGTCAGCTTTGGCAGCGTTCGGCGCGGCGATTGATGGCGGCGATGCGTGGTTTGCCTGGGTGTGCGACTGCTTCTGTGATCGCGCACAACCTGAGGCCATTGCACTTGATGCGCGCGTAACTGCGCATCTGGACCTTGCGGAACACATCGCGCGGGGGTCTGCGACACCCGAAGGCAGTGGCGGTCTTTGGGACGAGAAAGCCGGTCGCGAGGCGCGCCGCATTGTTTCGCAGCTTCAGGAAAACGCGCCCTTTGCAGGGGAGATGTCGGCCAAGGACTATGGCGATCTGTTTGGCGCCGTTCTGTCACGGGGCGAAGTGCGCGACCGTGATGCACCTCACCCCAAGATTTTGATCTGGGGCACGCTTGAGGCGCGGGTGCAAGGCGCGGATCTGCTTATCCTGGGCGGGTTGAACGAAGGCAGCTGGCCTGAAAGCCCCTCGCCCGACCCTTGGCTTAACCG
>NZ_CAXREH010000136.1:0-4014 GCF_964229375.1 Cognatishimia sp. | reverse complement strand
TGCCTCTATTTCCTGACCCCGAAACTATGGGGACGCGCCAAAATGTACTCGGAATCTGCCATCAACTGGCACTTCTGGCTCGCGACACTGGGCATCGTTCTTTACGCCGCCTCGATGTGGGTCACCGGTATCATGGAAGGCCTGATGTGGCGCGAAGTCGACAGCCAGGGGTTCCTCGTGAACAGCTTTGCCGACACCGTCAGCGCCAAGTTCCCAATGTACATTGTACGCGGCCTCGGAGGTGCTCTGTTCCTCGCCGGCAGCCTCATCATGTGCTGGAACATGTGGATGACAATCCGGGGGGCGCAGCCTGCGCATAAGCCGCTCCCGTCCAATGCCGCAATCCCCGCTGAATAAGGAGACCAAACGTGGCAATTCTTGATAGACACGCAATTCTGGAACGCAGTCCGACCCTGCTTTTGGTTTCCTCACTGCTGGTGGTCACTGTCGGTGGTCTGGTTGAAATCGCACCGCTGTTCTGGCTGGAAAACACCATCGAGGACGTGGAAGGTGTACGCCCCTATTCGCCGCTCGAGCTGGCAGGTCGGGACGTCTACATCCGCGAAGGATGTTACACCTGCCACAGCCAGATGATCCGCCCGATGCGGGACGAGGTCGAACGCTATGGTCACTATTCCCTGGCGGCCGAGAGCAAATACGACCACCCATTTCAATGGGGGTCTAAGCGTACCGGACCGGATCTGGCGAGGGTCGGAGGGCGCTATTCAGATCAATGGCATCTGGAACACCTGATTGACCCGCAATCGTTGGTGCCGGAAAGCGTCATGCCCAAATACGGCTTCCTGATGGACGCCCGTCTAGAGGGCGAAGACATCGGCGACCTGCTGGCCACCCACCGCTTTGTCGGTGTGCCCTATACCGACGAACAGATCGAGCTGGCGCAACAGGATTTCAAAGCCCAAGCCGATCCTGACGCGGATTGGGAAGAAACCCTGGAACGCTATCCGGGCGCGGTTGTCGGCAACTTTGACGGCCAGCCCTATGTAACCGAAATGGACGCGTTGATCGCCTATATGCAGGTGCTTGGTACCATGGTCGATTTCTCAACCTTCACCCCAGACGAGAGCCGCTGATCATGGATACCTATTCTCTACTTCGCGAATTCGCAGACAGCTGGGTTTTGCTGGCCATGTTCTCTTTCTTTGTCGGCGTGGGCATCTGGGCATTTTGGCCAAGCCTTGCCCAAGACCGCAAAGACGCCAGCATGATCCCCTTTCGCAACGAGGCGCCCGCAGTCTGTGCCCAAAACTGCGACGACTGTGCCTGCAAGGCGCTGGCGCAGACACTTAAAGAGGTGTGACCATGAGTGACAAACACGTCGATCAAACCACCGGAACGGAAACCACTGGTCATGAATGGGACGGCATCCGTGAATTGAACACGCCGCTGCCGCGATGGTGGCTGTGGACCTTCTATATCACCATCGTCTGGGGCGTCGGATATACCATCGCCTATCCCGCCTGGCCGATGATTTCCGGCGCAACCACGGGGCTGCTGGGCTATTCCACCCGCGCCGAAGTCGCCAAAGAGATCGAAGCGCACGAAGCCAAGAACGCAGATCTGGTGGCGCAATTGGTTGCCGCAGACCTTGAGGCTTTGACCCCCACAGACACGCTGCACAAGTATGCTGTGTCGCGGGGTGGGTCTGTGTTTTCGGCCCAATGCAGCCAGTGCCACGGCGCGGGCGCGCAAGGCGCGAATGGCATTCCGAACCTGCTGGACGATGACTGGCTTTGGGGCGGTAACATCGCTCAGATCGCTTATTCCGTCCGGCACGGCATTCGCAATGAAACCGACAGCGACGCGCGGTATTCGCAGATGCCCGCCTTTGGCGAGTTTCTGTCCGAGGCCGAGATCGAGGCGCTTGCGGACTTTATCCCAACGCTTGCTGCCCCTGATCCCGACAGCCCCGGAGCCGTATTGTTTGCTGACAATTGCGCAAGCTGCCACGGCGACACAGGCCTGGGTGACCGCGAACAGGGTGCGCCCAATCTGGCGGACGCAATCTGGCTTTATGGAAGCGACCGCGACAGCTTGATCGAAAGCATCGCAAAGGCCCGCTTCGGCGTCATGCCAGCCTGGGGCGAGCGTCTGAATGATGCCGATGTGCGCGCTGTCTCTGTGTACGTCCACAGTTTGGGAGGCGGCGAATAGCCCCCGCCTCTCTCGGGTGGCGCAAACCCCCTTGCATGCGTCACCCAAACCCTGCCTCACCAAGTTTGACCTAGATCAAAGCGACCGATCCGACTCGATGGCAAAAGATGCAGGTAACGTAAGGCCATCAAACCACCATGTCTGACAGCACCTCTCTCTATGCCGCCCGTGAACCGGTATTTCCCAAACGGGTCTCTGGCCGTTTTCGCACGTGGAAATGGGTGATCATGGTTGTGACCCTGGGCATCTATTATGTAACCCCTTGGATTCGCTGGGACCGTGGCCCCAACCTTCCCGATCAAGCCGTGCTGGTTGATCTGTCTGGCCGCCGGTTTTTCTTTTTCTGGATCGAGATCTGGCCACACGAATTTTACTTCGTGGCGGGCCTGTTGATCATGGCTGGCCTGGGCCTGTTTCTGGTGACATCCGCCATGGGTCGCGCGTGGTGTGGCTATGCCTGCCCGCAGACCGTGTGGACCGACCTGTTTGTTCTGGTCGAGCGCTGGATTGAAGGCGATCGCAATGCGCGGGTCAAACTGCACCATGCATCGTGGAGCCTACGAAAGCTGCGCCTGCGATTGGTGAAATGGACAAGTTGGCTGTTGATTGGCCTTGCGACAGGTGGCGCTTGGGTTTTCTATTTCACCGATGCCCCCAGCCTGTTGGCCGATTTGGTCACTCTGTCCGCGCATCCGGTCGCCTATAGCACTATCGCGATCCTGACAGCGACGACCTTTGTGTTCGGAGGCTTTGCGCGCGAGCAGATCTGTATCTATGCCTGCCCATGGCCGCGAATTCAGGCTGCGATGATGGACACAGACACGCTGACCGTCGGCTATCGGGATTGGCGCGGCGAGCCACGCGGCAAGAAGCGCGATGCGGGTGCCGGTGATTGCGTCGACTGTATGGCCTGCGTCAACGTGTGCCCGATGGGGATCGACATCCGCGATGGTCAGCAGATGGAGTGCATTACGTGCGCCCTGTGTATCGACGCCTGCGACGACGTGATGGGAAAACTGGGGCGCGAGCGGGGGCTGATCGACTATTTGTCGCTGGCAGACGAGCCTGCGGAACGGGCAGGCGCCAAACCAAAGGCCATCTGGCAACACGTCCTGCGCCCGCGCACGGTTCTTTACACATCGCTTTGGTCATTGATGGGGGTCGCTCTGGTCTATGGGCTCTTCATCCGGACCGACCTTGAAATCACAGCAAGCCCGGTGCGCAATCCGATCTATGTGCTGCAATCCAACGGAGATGTGCGCAACATCTACGACCTTCGGATCCGCAACAAGTCGGCCGAGGATCGCGTCTTTCGCCTGAGCCTGACCAGCGACGATATTCTGCGCTTGGATATCGAGGGCATAACCGGCCGCCAGCATGTGACCGTGCCCGCAGATTCCATTCAGGTGCAAAGGGTCTATGTGACGGCGCGCGACCAGGATCCAGCGGCGCATTCAGGGCGCACCGACCTGCGGTTCTGGGCCGAAGACATCAGCTCTGACAGCCGCGTATCCAGCCGAATGACAACTTTCCACGGAAGAGACCAATGACCCGAGAACTAAAAGGCCGGCATGTGGCCGCCATCTTTGTGAGTGCATTTTCCATCATCATCGCGGTGAACCTGACGCTGGCTGTCAACGCGGTCAAAACCTTTCCGGGACTCGAAGTTAAGAACTCCTATGTGGCCAGCCAAAGCTTTGATGCTGACCGCAGTGCGCAGGAGGCACTGGGATGGGAGGTGTCTGCGCATCTTGAGGAGGGTGAGCTTGTCCTGTCGATCAGGGAGGACGACAGGGCAATCTCACCAGAAATCGTCACCGCCACCTTTGGGCGGGCCAC
>NZ_CAXREH010000135.1:0-19546 GCF_964229375.1 Cognatishimia sp. | reverse complement strand
GGGTCAGCTCGTCAACAGCTCCGGCCAAACGCTGGATATACTGCTGAGAATATTCAGGAAATTGCGACAGGCTCACCCCGCCGGCCAGACCGCCCAAGAGGGCCAATGCGCGTGCTATCATACTGCGTTCCTCTTGTTCTTCTCAGCCAAAATACCTTGAAATGGCCAATACAGACAGGGGAAAACGGAGAGTGTGCTACCCCTAAAGGTCTAGCAGCTTGCGCACCGGTGCCTGAAGCGCCTCGCCCAGCGCGCGCGAGACATGCGCCTCCAGATGCAACCCATCGCCTGCTTCGGCATGGGCCACGGTTGCCGCGTCAAAGAACGGCACATCCATTTCCTGCGCCAGTTCAGACACGAGTGGCCCGATTTTGCGGCCCTCTTCAACCAATGCATCATCGACGCCCAGCGTCTGTCCGGCGCTAAATGTCGGCGGCGCGATCAGCATCAGTTGCGGCACTGTGTGATCCGGATGACCAAAGGGGTGATGGCGCACGATTTCCACCAACCGGCGCAGCCCCCACCAGATGTTATGCGTGGGTATGCCGGAATAGACGTCATTGGTGCCCAGCATAATCATCACCAGATCCAATGGCGCATGAGTATGCAACAGAGTAGGCAGATGCAGATCGCCGCGATACTCTGCAACACCCGCTCGAAAATAGGCCGTCGTGCGCCCGCGCAGCCCTTCCGAGATCACTTCGACCTCGGGAAGGCCTGCGGCCATTGCGGTCGGCCAGCGATCCTCGCGCGGGTGACGGCCCGCGTTAAATGGGCATGAGCCCCATGTCAGGCTATCACCAAATGCAAGGATCGTTTTCATCTGGCTTACATCCCGACGACGCGGTGGTTTGCATAGATCTCTGCGATCTTGGCAACGGCCGCTTCTGGCGGCATTTCTTCGCTCTCGCCAGTGCGGCGGCTGGTCAGTTCAACGACGCCGTTTTTCAACCCGCGTGGGCCGACCGTGATCCGCCAAGGCAGACCGATCAGATCCATCGTCGCGAATTTACCACCGGCGCGCTCTTTGCGGTCGTCATACAGGGCCTCAAGGCCCAGCGCCGCGAAGCTTTTGTAAAGCGCATCACAGGCCGCATCCGCGTCTTCGTCGCCTTGCTTCAGGTTCACAATGCCCACGTGGAACGGAGTAACACCCTCGGGCCAGATGATACCTTTGTCATCATGGCTGGCCTCAATGATCGCGCCCAACAGACGTGAGACGCCGATCCCGTGGCTGCCCATATGCACAGGGGTGTTTTTCCCATCGGGGCCCTGAACCGACGCATTCATAGACTCGGAATATTTGGTGCCGAAATAGAAGATCTGGCCGACTTCGATACCACGTGCGGTGCGGCGACGCTCTTCTGGGATTTCGTTGAACAGTGCTTCGTCATGCGTTTCATCCGTGCGCGCATAGCGGCTGGTGAATTCTTCGAGCACGCCCTGACATTGCTCGACGCTGTCATAATCGATCTCGCGGTCGCCAAAGGTCAGGTCAGTCACAGCGCTGTCATAGAATACCTCGGACTCACCGGTTTCCGCCAGCACGAGGAATTCATGGGTGTAATCCCCGCCAATTGGTCCCCCGTCAGCCCGCATCGGGATCGCCTGAAGACCCATACGCTCATAGGTGCGCAGATAGCTCACCAGATGGCGGTTGTAGGCGTGCAGCGCGTCCTCTTTGGTGAGGTCGAAGTTATAGCCGTCTTTCATATAGAACTCACGGCCCCGCATGACGCCGAAACGCGGGCGGCGTTCGTCGCGGAATTTCCACTGGATCTGATACATCGTCAGCGGCAGATCCTTGTAGCTGTTCACATGCGAACGGAACACATCGGTGATCAGCTCTTCGGCGGTTGGAGTGAACAGCATGTCGCGGTCATGGCGGTCTTTGATCCGCAGCATTTCCTCGCCATAGGCGTCATAACGCCCGCTCTCACGCCACAGATCCGCGGATTGGATCGTTGGCATCTGCATCGGAATGTGACCCGCGCGGATCTGTTCTTCGTGCACGATGTTTTCGATCTTGCGCAGCACTTTGAACCCCAGCGGCAACCAGGAATAAATCCCGGCGCTGGATTGTTTGATCATACCAGCACGCAGCATGTAACGGTGGCTGACGATTTGAGCCTCTGAAGGGGTCTCTTTCAGGACAGGAAGAAAATAGCGAGAAAGGCGCATACGTGCTCCGTGGGATTTCGTGTTTCATCCCGTTTAGGGTGTTCTCGAAAGGCAGGCAATAGAGGGCGTGCCCGAAGTCCCAGCCTATTTGAAACCCTGCGACCTTAATTTTGCCACAACTTTTGGCTATGGTGGTCTCAACAGCTCCGTAGAGAGCTTGGTTTATTAGTATTCGGGTAACGGCATGGCAATCGGCGAAGCAGGCAGTCTTAGTACGGCAGGCGGTGATACGCAGGAAATCACGGTGTCCTTTACGGAACCGCTGACAGATCCTGTGATCGTCATGACAGGCACCCAGAACGGTGGCCACCCCTATACATTCCGCATCACCAATCAGACCTTCGATGACGACGGCAATACAACCTCTTTCAGTTTCGTCATGGAAGAATGGGAATATCTGGATGGTGTTCACCCGGCGGTCGAGGACGTGAATTGGATCGCCATCGAAGAAGGTGTCCACACATTGCCAGACGGTCGCGTGATCGAGGCCGGGACAACAGATGCCGACGACAGCACATCTTCGGTTGAGCTTGAGGGAGAATTTGATGCGCCCCCTGTCGTGTTAACATCCGTGATGTCCAACAATGACAGCACGACTGTGGACAGTGACGGCTTTAATGTTACCGCAGATGGCTTTGACCTCGCGCTACAAGAAGAAGAGGCGCAGGACGGGGTTCACGGCACCGAGAACGTCGGCTGGATTGCAATCCAACCCGGCGGCAGCGGAGATTTTGGCACGGCTCTGACAGCGGATGGCGTGGACGAGAATACTGACACCGTTGGATTTGGCTCTACCATCGACGACGCCGTTGTGATTGCAAAAACCCAGACGATGAATGGCACTGACACAGCGCATGTCGCCATCAACGGACAGACGGACACCAATGTGGGCGTGTTCGTGATGGAAGAGAAATCCCAAGACAGCGAAGTTGACCATACCGATGAAACCGTCGGCATTGTCGCCTTTCCCAGCGGGTTGATCGAGGGCACCACCTATGTGCCCTGTTTCACCGCAGGCACGCTGATTGACACCCCAAATGGCGCAGTGCCGATTGAATGGCTGTCGCCGCAAGACAGTGTTTGCCTGTCTGACGACACTCGCGGCGTGGCAAAGATCCTGCGTATCTATAAACGCACGCTCAGCCGTGCAGACCTAGAGGCCGCGCCGTGCCTGTTCCCGATCCGCATCGTTGCCGGTGCATTGGGCCATGGCCTGCCCCGTCAGGATCTGCTGGTGTCGCGTCAACACAGAATGCTGGTCTCGGCGCGCACCGCACAACGCATCACTGGAACATCCGAGGTTCTGATCCCCGCAAACAAGCTGACGCCCCTGCCCGGTATTTTTGTCGACTACTCGGTGCAGTCGGTCACGTATTTCCACCTGCTTTTTGATCGCCACGAGGTGATCTTTGCAGAAGGCGCGCCAAGCGAAAGCCTGTACACCGGCCCACAGGCGTTAAATGCCCTGCCCCTTGAGGCGCGGCGCGAAATCAAATCGCTGTTTCCCGAGCTGGGCAGCGCCACGCCCAAGACCGCCTATGCCATCCCCCCGGCCAAAATGCAGAAAGCGGTGGTGTCTCGACTGGCGCAAAACGGGCAGTCGCCGCTGTGCGGGTGACGCCGCACACGAAAGCGTGAACACACACGAACGCGCAAGGTGATCCAAACACGGGTTGCGTCCGTATCCTACTGTACTTGCACCCCGGGGTACTTGTGCAACGTAACAGTGAGGAACTTTTCGATGAAACGCGCAAGCACTCTTGCGGCGACTCTGGTTGCCGCCACCCTTGGCACGTCCGCTATGGCGACAAACACGATTGTAGATATCGCCGTCAGCGACGAACGCTTCTCCACTCTGGTCGCCGCGGTCAGCGCCGCAGGTCTGGTGGAAACGCTGCAAGGCGACGGCCCCTTCACAGTCTATGCCCCCATCAACGACGCCTTTGCGGCGCTGCCGGCTGGCACTGTAGAAACTCTGCTGGAGCCTGCGAACAAAGGTCAGCTGACCAATGTTCTGCTGTATCATGTGGATGACCGCAATCTGACCGCCGGTATGATCCCGCATGGGTCAAACTATTTCAAACCGGTCCTGGCCTCTGAGCGTCTGTGCATTACACGCTCGCAAGATGGCGTCATGATCGCGGATGGCACAGGTGAGATGGCGAATGTCATCATCGCGGACATTCAGGCCGACAATGGCGTTATTCACGTGATCGACAAAGTGTTGTTGCCTGGCACACGTCCGGATTGCCACTAACCCATACCAGGTATTTTCGGGCTATCCCCCGAAATCCAAAGGCCGGTCCTGCCGAAAGCGGGCCGGCCTCTTGAATCCAAAGTCCCAATACGCGATGTCTAGGCAAATAGATGAGGCGAGGTGACGATGGCTCTTCCTGTACGAGAACAAGCGAAATACTGGGGCATTGCCACGGCAATCTTCTTTGTCGCCCTTTGGCAGCTTGGAAATGTGGTCCTGCCTTTCGTGCTGGGCGGAGCGATCGCCTATTTCATGGATCCGGTTGCCGACCGTCTGGAAACCATGGGATTTTCCCGCGCCGCAGCGACCGCGATCATCACCATCGTCGCCCTGTTGATCTTTGTCATCATGGTGTTGGCCGTTGTGCCGACGTTGGTTGCGCAGGCAACCTCTCTGGTGCAAATCGCACCACAACTGGCACGAGACCTGCAAGCCTTTATCAGCGAACGTTTCCCGCAGCTTCTGAACCCCGACAGCGCCGTCTATCAGACACTCGCCTCGATCGGAGACCAAATTCAGGCGCATGGCGGCGCGTTTTTGCAATCGGCTCTGACCTCGGCGGCAGGTCTGGTCAACGTTCTGGTGCTGCTTGTCGTGGTGCCCGTCGTTGCATTCTATCTGCTGCTGGACTGGGACAATATGGTCGCCAAAATCGACGAGCTTTTGCCACGTGATCATGCACCCGTCGTGCGTCGCCTGGCCAAAGAGGTCGACACCGTTCTGGCAGGGTTTGTGCGCGGCATGGGGACTGTCTGTCTGATCCTGGGCACCTACTATGCCGTGGCGCTTATGCTGGTGGGGCTCCAGTTCGGTCTGGTGGTAGGTGCAATCGCTGGCCTGATCACTTTCATTCCTTACGTCGGCGCGCTGGTCGGCGGGGCGCTGGCCTTGGGATTGGGGCTGTTTCAGTTCTGGGGCGATTGGGTGTCCTTGGGACTGGTTGGCGCGATCTTCATCACGGGCCAGATGCTGGAAGGCAACTATCTGACGCCCAAGCTGGTCGGCAGCTCTGTGGGTCTGCACCCCGTCT
The DNA here is from genome assembly GCF_964229375.1 of Cognatishimia sp. GTDB lineage: Bacteria > Pseudomonadota > Alphaproteobacteria > Rhodobacterales > Rhodobacteraceae > Cognatishimia. The sequence goes on along the minus strand of NZ_CAXREH010000135.1, from coordinate 14,078 downwards.
GGCTGTTGTTTGCGCTGTCGCTGTTTGGATCCCTGTTTGGCTTTGTCGGCATGCTGGTGGCCGTTCCCGTCGCCGCCGCAATTGGTGTTTTGGTGCGCTATGCCTCGGGCCAATACCGCGACTCGCGTCTGTATAAGGGGCTAGAGACCGACACGTCCGAGGACAACGGCTAAGATGGCAGAACAGCTAGGCTTTGACCTGCCCGCGCGGGCGGCATTAGGCCGTGACGATTTCTTTGTGTCAGAGGCCAACGCGATGGCGCTGGCCCTTGTTGACAGCTGGCCGCAGTGGGCAGGTAACAAACTGGCCATTATCGGGCCCGAAGGCAGCGGCAAAACCCATCTGGCCCATGTCTGGGCCGCGCAGTCCGGCGCGCAGATCATCGAGGCCACCAGCCTGACCAAAGAGCGCGTGCCAGAACTGGCCCAAAGCGCGATTGCGGTTGAAAACGTGCCCGCTATTGCCACAGACAGCGCCGCGCAGGACGCGCTGTTTCACCTGCACAATCTGACGCTGGCCGAAGGGCATTCGTTACTGGTGACCGGCATTTCAGAACCCAAACACTGGGGCCTGACACTGCCGGATCTGAACAGCCGGTTGCAAGGCACAACCACAGCCGTTCTGCAGGAACCGGATGACGCGCTTTTGTCGATCCTGCTGGCAAAACTGTTCATCGACCGACAGCTTGCGCCCAACACCGAGACCATCGCCTATATGGTCAAACACATGGACCGCAGCTTTGCCGAAGCGCGGCGCCTGGTGCGCGCCATCGATCAGGCGTCGCTGGCCAAAAAACGCAAAGTCAGCCGTGCTTTAGCGGCCGATGTTATGAAATCCTAGGTCTCTGGACAGTCGCTGTGGGAACGGCGATACTGTCACCTTCCCGTTACCTAGTGCTGATACCGACCCTGAATGACCACCGCCGATTTTCTTAAGTCCGACTTCCCTGATCCGATTGACCTGCCAGAGATGAACAAATCTGGCCCTGACAGGTTTTTCAATCGCGAACTAAGCTGGTTGGCATTTAACTGGCGCGTTCTGGAAGAGGCCGAAAACCCCCGTGTGCCCCTGCTGGAACGTCTGCGGTTTCTGTCGATCTCGGCGACGAACCTTGATGAGTTCTACACCGTACGCGTCGCAGGTTTGCGAGAACTGGCGCGTGAGGGCAATGTCACCCCCGGTCAGGATGGTCTGTCCCCGTCAGAACAGCTGGTTCTGATCGACGAGGACTCGCGCAAACTGATGATGCGCCAGCAGGAAATCTTTGGCCAGCTTCGCAAAGAGCTTGAGGCGCAGGACATCCTGGTGCTTGAGCGTGATCAGCTGACCAGCGACGACATGCACTTCCTGAAGGACGTCTTTCTGCATCAGGTGTTTCCGATCCTGTCGCCGCTGGCGATTGACCCGGCCCACCCGTTCCCGTTTATCGCCAACACCGGCTATTCGCTGGCGTTGGAACTAGAGCGCAAGAAAGACAAGCGCCCGCTGCAAGCCCTGTTGCCGATCCCCGCTCAGATCGACCGCTTTGTGGCCCTGCCCGACAGCCAAGGCACCCAGCGTTTCCTGATGCTCGAAGATCTGCTGATCCTGCATCTGGGCAGTCTTTTCCCCGGCTATAAAGCCAAAGGCCATTGTAGTTTCCGCGTGCTGCGCGACAGCGACATGGAAGTCGAAGAAGAAGCCGAGGATCTGGTGCGCGAATTTGAAACCGCACTGAAACGGCGCCGACGTGGCGAAGTGGTGCGGCTGGCCCTCTCCACAGACGCGCCCAAAAGCCTGCGCAATATGATCAGCCGCGAGCTGCACGTGGCCCCGCAAGAGATCTTTGAATTCGAGGGCATGATCGGCATTGCAGACCTGAAAGAGTTGTTGCTGGACAACCGTCCTGACCTGATGTGGCCCCCCTTTGCGCCGCGTGTTCCTGAACGCGTGCAGGACCATGACGGCGATATGTTCGCCGCAATCAAACAAAAGGACATGCTGCTGCATCACCCATACGAGACCTTCGATATGGTTGTGCGGTTCATATCGCAGGCAGCGCGTGACCCGAATGTGGTGGCGATCAAACAGACGCTTTACCGCACATCCAAACGGTCTCCGATCGTCGAAGCACTTTGCGAGGCGGCCGAAGACGGCAAATCGGTGACCGCGCTTGTTGAACTGAAAGCCCGCTTTGACGAGGCCGCGAACATTCGCCAGTCACGCCGTCTGGAACGCTCGGGCGCGCATGTTGTCTATGGGTTCACTGACTGGAAAACACATGCCAAAATCTCGACCGTTGTGCGGCGTGAAGGCAATCGGCTGGTGACATACACGCACTATGGCACGGGCAACTATCACCCCATTACCGCCAAGGTGTACACCGACCTCAGCTTTTTCACATGCGACGATGGTCTGGGGCGCGACGCGACCAAGATCTTCAACTATCTCTCGGGATACGTTCAGCCTGAAAGCCTTGAAAACCTTGCAATTTCTCCGCTGTCGCTGAAGCAAACCCTGATCGAGAACATCCAGCTCGAAGCCGATTTTGCGCGCGCTGGAAAACCGGCCGAAATCTGGGCCAAGATGAATTCCCTGATCGAGTCCGAAGTGATTGACGCGCTCTATGCCGCAAGTCAGGCAGGTGTGAAAATCAGCCTTGTCGTGCGCGGTATCTGCGGTCTGCGCCCGGGCATCAAAGGTCTGTCAGACAACATCCGTGTCAACTCCGTGGTCGGACGGTTTCTGGAACATTCCCGCATTGCCTGTTTTGGCAACGGTCACGGCCTGCCTGGCAAAAAGGCCAAGGTCTATATCTCGTCTGCAGACTGGATGGGCCGCAACCTGAACCGGCGAATAGAGACCCTTGTGCGCATCGACAACCCTACGGTGAAAGCGCAGATCGTCAGCCAGATCATGGCGGCCAATATGGCCGACACGGCGCAAAGCTGGGTGATGAATCCGGATGGGTCATTTGAGCGCGCACGCGTGCCCCAGGGCGCTTTTTCGTTCAATTGCCACCGCTTCTTCATGGAAAACCCCTCGCTCTCTGGCCGCGGGTCGGCCGGGGCATCGGATGTGCCGAAACTGACGCACACCGATGAAGAGGCTCAGACTTAATTCAGGGACGTTCAACTGTTCCATTGACCCCCAGATTTCTGTACCGCATTTTTGCAAAACAAGAGCTGGGATGATTCATGAACGCCACCACTGACAGCCTGGATGACTGGGGCCCTTTCGGGCGTCCGCTCTTTAACGATCCCTCCTCGCGCAAACTGAAACGCGTGGGTGTTGTGGACGTTGGTTCCAACTCTGTCAGGCTTGTTGTCTTTGACGGTGCGGCGCGCAGCCCGGCGTATTTCTATAACGAAAAGATCATGTGTGCCTTGGGTGCAGGCCTGTCTGAAACCGGCAAATTGAACCCAGAGGGGCGCGCACGGGCCCTGTCTGCGATTGCGCGCTTTCAGGAGTTGGCCAAACAGATCTGCAACGGCCCGTTGACCGCCGTGGCCACCGCCGCCGTGCGCGAAGCCTCGGACGGGCCTGACTTTTGCGCACAGGTTCTGAAAGAGACAGGCCTTGAGATCCACGTAGTGGACGGCAAGGAAGAGGCCCGCCTATCCGCCCAGGGCGTGCTGCTGGGCTGGCCCGGGGCCTATGGGCTGATCTGCGATATCGGCGGCTCTTCCATGGAGCTGGCTGAAATCAATGATGGCGAAGTGGGCGAGCGCGTCTCATCCAAACTGGGGCCGCTGAAACTCAAGGATATCGACGGCGGCGCCGCGGGGCGCAAAGCCTATATCCAGAAAACGCTGGACAAACTCTATCGCAAAATGGGCGATCAGCAGAACCGCCTGTTTCTGGTCGGCGGGTCTTGGCGTGCAATCGCCCGTATCGATATGGAGCGGCGCAGCTATCCCCTGTTGGTTCTGCACGAATACCGCATGACCGCCGAAGATGTCGCCGCAACTGCTGCGTATATCGCCGAGCATGACCCCGAGGAGCTGCGCCTGCGCTGTGGCGTTTCTGCCCAACGTATGGGGCTTGTGCCCTATGCCATCGAAGTGCTTCAGGGCTTGCTAGAGCGGTTCGATCCCTATGACATCGCGATTTCAAGCTATGGCATCCGCGAAGGCATGCTGTATGAGCAGATGCCGCCCGAACTGCGACGTCGCGATCCCCTGATCGAAGCCTGTCGCCATGCCGAAAGCAAAGACGCGCGTCTGCCGGGCTTTGGCCGCACGCTTTATGACTTTGTGAAGCCGCTGTTCAAAGGCGACAACAAAGATCGCAGGCGTCTGGTCAAAGCGGCCTGCCTGCTGCACGACGTCAGCTGGCGCGCGCATCCCGACTATCGTGCCGAGACCTGTTTTGACAACGCAACGCGCGCCAATCTGGGCGGCCTGAAGCACTCTGAACGGGTCTTTCTGGGCCTCGCCCTGCTGCATCGCTATCGCAACAAACGCGAGGACACGCGGTTCTCCGATCTGTTTGATTTGCTGAACAGCGACGACATCCGGCAAGCAGAAATCCTGGGCAAGGCCATGCGGTTTGGCGCGATGCTCTGGATGCAGGCCGGCGCCGATCTGGGTCACTTGCAGTACTCTGAAGACACCAACGAACTCAGCCTCAAGATGCCCGACAGCACACGCGCGCTTTACGGCGAAGTCGCCGAGGCCCGGTTGCAGTCCCTCGCCTCAGCCTTGAATGCCGACCTGAACGTCAGCTTTGCGTAAGGCACTGAGACAGCGCTATAATTCGATATCCAGACTGACAGGGAAATGGTCCGAGGCCGTCAAAAGCGCCTCTCGCAAAGAGGCGTCGGCCCAACAGCTGTGATCGTCAAAAGGATGCCAGATGCACCATTTGGGATCCCGCGCAGCCAATTCCTGTGACACCATAATGTAATCCAGCAAGGCTTGCAGATAGCGCCCCTCGTGACGCAGATAAAACCGCGAGGTCGTCGGCCGCGCGGCCAACCGCTGCCCCAACGCCTGACGCGCATGAGGATCCGTCAGGCAATCCACCCCCTGCTCGCCCATCACGATTTCAACCGACGAGCGACCAAACAGGTTTTCGTATTCATCCAGCCCCGGCCCGTCGTTCAGATCACCCAGAACAATCAACGGCTCGTCTGCCTTCAGATGCTGCACAATGCGACGCCGCAGCCAGATGGCCTGCGCCAATTGTTTGCGCCGGTTGGCAATCGAGATCCGCATCACCTCGTCACGGTTGCGCGCGCCGTGTGGGGCTTTGGACTTCAGGTGGACACCGATCAGACGCAGGACAAATCCCGCCTTCGTCGTCAAAGAAAGCTCAAGCGGCGGCTTTGAGAACCGAACCATATCGCTGCGCTCGTCGACATCCAGATCGATCGCAAACTCCTGATCAAATCTGGGCGCATCCAGCGACGCCTGTGGATCATGCCGCGCGGTCAATACCGCCGGATCATACAGCAGCGCCAATTCTTGCTGTGTATCATTGGAAAACCCGATAATAGCGTCCGTTATGCGCAGGCCAAAATGCGCGGCAAACCCTTCGAGCGCGGCCACAGACGAGCGTTTGCTATTCTGATCTGGGGCCTCAACGATCAACACCGCATCCGCATCCACCTGTTTCAGACCAGTGGCCACCGCCTGCGCCTGCTGGGATTTGGTCACATCGCGCCGCGATGACCACGACTCATCAAGAACAAGGCTGTCATCGTCATCAAACAGATTTGCAAACCATTCGACATTATACGTCGCAATGCGCATCAAGCCGCCTTGCCGTTGATGGTTTCCCAAGCTCGGTTGATGTCGATCATTTTCTTCTCGGCAATCTTAACCGCCTCTTCAGGCACCCCGCGCGCGACCATGGCATCCGGGTGGGTGTCTCGCACCAAAGCGCGCCAGGCCTTGCGCATGTCCTCAAATGAATCCGTCGGATCTACACCCAACACCGTATAGGGATCAGGCTCTGCATCGGGCACAAAACGCGTCTTGATCGCCTGATATTTGGCAGGCTGCATTTGAAAGATTTCGGCCACACGCTCTAGAAACAGATCTTCGTTCGGGTGGTATTCTCCATCCGCCATCGAGATGTGGAACAGACCTTCCATCAAGTCGCAATAACAGGAATGATCCGCGCCAAACAGCTTGTGGATCCGCTTGGCGTAATCCTCAAAGCCCGCCGCATCCTGCCGCGCCAGATTGAACACCCGCGCCGCATTTGCCTCGTCTTCGGGGCGAATATGAAACACCTCACGAAACGCCGTAACCTCATCGCGTGTCACCAGCCCATCGGCCTTGGCCATCTTTGCGCCCAAGGCAATCACGGCAATCGTAAAGGCAATCGAGCGCTCTGGCGGGGTTCTGAGTCGCTCAAAGACCTCGGACAGGCTTTCACCTTGTACCAAAGCTTCAAGAGCATCGCTTATTCGGGTCCAAATCGACATAACATCACTATACGAAAGCGCTAACGGACTGTCACCGCGTCATAATTCCTTTTGCATTAAAACAAGCGTCATCGCGCGTCCAAACTTGCGCGCGATCTTTGGCATGCGCCCTGTTTCCACAAAGCCAAGCGCCGTGTGAAACCCGATCCCCGCATCATTTTCACCGGAAATTCCGGCCACCAGCACATGGATGTCTGCCGCGCGCGCCACCTCATAGATCCGCGTCATCAAGGCCCGCCCCACACCGCGCCCCTGCGCCTGCGGGGTCAGATAGATCGTGTGCTCGGCCGCATGGCGATAGCCGATCCCGCCGCGAAAACTGCCAAAGGTCACAAACCCCAGAAAGTCATCACCATCACAGGCCACCTGCACCGCTGTGCCACGTGCCCTTAGCAGTTCGGCCACTTCTCCTGTGGTTTTCTCAACCGAATTGAATGTGCTGACGCCCGTTCGGATTTCCGAATTCCAAACCTTGGCGATGTCGGCAACATCGCGTGCCTCGGCCGGGCGGATCATCATGACAGAACCCGCAGACCATGGGGCGTTTCAATCGTCGCCCGCATCTCGCGCGCACCACGCACAAACACCACACGCTCATCCTCAAGATCCACAACCTCGCGCAACCAGTCCGCCTCGGGATGCGCGATTTCAAATCGCGTCAATCTGCAGCCGGATGTAGGCAGCAGATCGCCCGGAATGTCTGTCACATCCCATTGAATAAGCGCAGGAAAACACCCATCGCAGGGCAGTATTCCATCCTCAGGAACCGCCATCCGCCACGCCAACGCGCCCCGTGTCAAAGCCACAGGTTGCCCCGCACCTGCGCCCAACCGCGTCAAGTCTTGCGCAAGATCATCGCTGCGGCAAATCCAGTTCGTCAGGCGCGGTTCGCCTGCAAATCGATCCAAATCAAACCAGCGTAGATACCCAAGCGGCGCGGCCTTGGGATCTATCGCAATCGCTTCCAGATACAGTCCATCCGCCAGCCCCAAAAGCTGGTTGTGCGTGCCAAAATGCGCGTGTTTGCCGCCCGGCAACAGCGAAACGCCCAAAGCGTCTTCGACATAAGCGACCGCTGCCTCCAGCGTCTCGCCTGCGATGGCAAAGTGATCAAACTGCATAGACCCTCCGTGATCCGAGTGTTCAGACTACGGATCACAGAAGCGAAGACAATCTCTTTCTCTTGCCCAAATATCCTCGGGGGTCTGGGGGCAGACAGCCCCCAGCACACTAGCTGCGCGCGTCGCGGATCAGGTTCAGGATATCTTCAGCCGCCTCGGGGATATTGGTGCCTGGGCCAAAGATCGCTTTCACACCTGCGGCTTTCAGGAAATCATAGTCCTGCTGCGGAATAACGCCGCCGCAAATCACGATGATGTCGCCCGCATCATTGTCTTCAAGCGCCTTGATCAGCTGTGGCGCCAACGTCTTGTGGCCAGCGGCCTGCGAGGAAATCCCGACCACATGCACGTCGTTGTCAATCGCGTCCTGCGCGGCCTCGGCGGGTGTCTGAAACAATGGCCCCACATCCACGTCAAAGCCAATATCGGCAAAGGCCGTGGCGATCACCTTCGCACCGCGATCGTGACCATCTTGCCCCATTTTCACAACCAGCAGGCGTGGGCGACGGCCCTCTTCCTCTGCGAAGTCTTCGATAGATTTCTGGATCTTGGCAAAGCCCTCATCGCCCTCATAGGCCGCGCCATAAACGCCAGCCAGAGTCTTTACCTCGGCGCGGTGACGCCCGAATTCATCTTCCATCGCCATGCTGATTTCTCCAACAGAGGCCCGCGCGCGGGCGGCTTCAACGGCTGCTTCCAAAAGATTGCCACCTTCGCGCGCACGGCGCGTCAGCTCTGCCAGAGCTGAGTTGCAGGCTGCCTCGTCGCGAGACGCGCGGATGCTGTTCAGACGGTTGATCTGGCTTTCACGCACGGCGATATTGTCCACATCAAGAATGTCGATCTCTTCTTCGCTGTCTTTGCGATATTTGTTCACGCCGACTACGACCTCGTCACCACGGTCAATCATCGCCTGACGCCGCGCGGCGGTTTCCTCGATCCGCAGTTTAGGCATGCCTGAGGCCACAGCCTTAGTCATGCCGCCCATTTCCTCAACTTCTTCAATGAGTTCCCAGGCTTTTGTCGCCAGCTCATCCGTCAGGCTTTCCACGTAGTAAGAGCCTGCCAGCGGGTCGACGACATTGGTAATCCCGGTCTCTTCCTGCAGGATCAGCTGGGTATTGCGCGCGATCCGAGCAGAGAAATCGGTCGGCAAAGCAATCGCTTCGTCCAGCGCGTTGGTGTGCAGCGATTGCGTGCCGCCAAGTGCTGCCGCCATCGCTTCATAGGCGGTGCGGATCACGTTGTTATAGGGGTCTTGTTCCTGCAACGACACGCCAGAGGTTTGGCAATGGGTGCGCAGCATTTTCGAGCGTTCGGATTTCGCACCAAATTCCATCATGATGCGATGCCACAACTGCCGCGCGGCCCGCAGTTTCGCGGCCTCCATAAAGAAGTTCATGCCGATCGCGAAGAAGAAGCTCAGCCGGCCCGCGAATTTGTCCACATCCATACCGGCCTCAATCGCCGCGCGCACATACTCACGCCCGTCCGCCAGCGTATAGGCCAACTCTTGCACAAGGTTCGCGCCCGCTTCCTGCATGTGATAGCCGGAAATCGAGATCGAGTTGAACTTTGGCATCTCGTTTGAAGTGTATTCGATGATGTCCGAGATGATCCGCATCGAAGGCTCTGGCGGATAGATATAGGTGTTGCGCACCATAAATTCTTTCAGAATATCGTTCTGAATGGTGCCCGCCAGCAGAGATTTATCATGCCCCTGCTCTTCGCCCGCAACGATGAAACTCGCAAGGATCGGAATGACCGCACCGTTCATGGTCATCGAGACTGAGACTTTGTCCAGCGGAATGCCGTCAAACAGGATCTTCATGTCCTCGACGCTGTCAATCGCCACGCCCGCTTTGCCCACATCGCCCTCAACACGCGGATGATCAGAGTCATAGCCCCGGTGCGTGGCCAAGTCGAAGGCCACCGATACGCCTTGCTGACCAGCGGCCAGGTTGCGGCGATAAAAGGCGTTGGATTCCTCGGCGGTCGAAAAGCCTGCATACTGGCGGATGGTCCAAGGACGTCCCGCATACATGGTTGCTTTGACCCCGCGTGTGAACGGCCCAAAGCCCGGCAGCCCGCCCATGTGGTCGATCTCGGCAGTGTCCTCGGCGGTGTAAAGCGGCTTGACCTGAATGCCTTCCAGCGTGTCCCAGGTCAGCGCATCCAATGGCTTGCCGCGCAGTTCTTTCTCGGCCAGTGCTTCCCAGTCTTTTTTCGTCGTCATGTGACTTTCCTCTGCGCGGGTGCACCCGCCTTCATAAATTTCCGTGAGACGCGGGCCTTGCCCATCGCAATCGCGACGAATGCGCCTATATTGGCAGTCATGACCACTTCTTTGCGCCATGGCTTAGCCGTTGTTTTCTCTGCTCTCTTGGGCAGCACCGTCATCGCGGATGAGGGGGCTGAAGAGGCCTCCGTCTTCCTGACAGACCCCGCTGCGATTGAGAGTTTTCTGTGGACGAACCGTCCTGTGATCGTCTTTGCAGACAGCCCCGCAGATCCGCGGTTCATCGAGCAGATCGCCCTGCTTGAAGCCCAAGAAGACGCCCTGCGTGAACGCGATGTGGTCGTTCTGACCGACACCGATCCTGCCGCAAAATCGGAGTTGCGCACACAATTGCGCCCGCGCGGGTTCATGATGGTGCTCATTGGCAAGGACGGCGGCGTCAAGCTGCGCAAACCCTTCCCGTGGGACGTGCGCGAACTGGGCCGTGTGATCGACAAAATGCCTATGCGCCAGCAAGAAATCAGAGACCGGCGCGGGGATGGGTAATCCCCGGCCTTAGTCACATGATATGATGCTGACGCAGTCATAGCTCTTTATTCGAACTCCATGATCACGTCATCGACGGCAAGGCTGTCGCCTGCTGCGGCGTTGATTTTCGTGACCACGGTGGTCTTTTCCGCGCGCAGGATGTTTTCCATCTTCATCGCCTCGACCGTGCAGAGCGCCTGCCCTTCCTGAACTTGGTCGCCCACTTCGACGTCGACTTTCACAATCAGACCCGGCATTGGGCAGAGCAGCAGTTTAGATGTATCCGGCGGCAGTTTTTCTGGCATGTGTTTCGCCAATTCCGCCTCGCGCGGACTGCGTACCAGAACCTTCAGGTCTGCTCCACGGCTGCGAATGCGGAAGCCGCAGGTGATCGCGTCGACCTTGATCACCATAGGCGCGCCATCAAGGGTCAGCTCTGCAAGCTGGTCGCCCGGCGTCCAATCTGACGAGACACGCAGCGCGGCTCCGTCGTCAAATGTCACGGTGGATCCATCCGCGTCGGCCGCGATTTCAACTGGGAAATCAACGCCCTGCAAAGACACAACCCAATCAGATCCTACCCTGCGTTCGTGATTGTCCATTCGGCCTGAAACACGCGTTGCACGGATTTCCGCGACACGGTTCATCGCTGCAGCCGCCGCTGCGATCTTGCGCAGGTCGGCTTCTGGGAGGTCTACGCCTTCGAAACCGTCCGGGTATTCTTCGGCAATGAACGCGGTTGTCATGTCGCCTGACACAAACTTCGGGTGATCCATGACGGCGGCGACAAACGGCAGGTTGTGGCCGATGCCCTCGACCTCAAAGCTGTCGAGCGCCACACGCATGGCTTCGATCGCAGCATCGCGGGTCGGCGCCCATGTGCAGAGTTTCGCGATCATCGGATCATAATACATTGAAATCTCGCCGCCCTCATAGACGCCGGTGTCATTTCTGACGACCACATCGCCTGCCGCGCCTGCTGCGGTGCCCGGCGCATAGGCCGCGGTTTCCGCCGGTGGACGATAGCGTGTCAAACGGCCGATGGACGGCAGGAAGTTGCGATAGGGATCCTCGGCATAAAGGCGGTTTTCAATCGCCCAACCGGTCAGCGTTATATCGTCTTGCGTGATCAACAGAGGCTCACCATTGGCGACGCGGATCATCTGTTCCACAAGGTCGACACCGGTGATCAGCTCGGTCACAGGGTGTTCCACCTGCAGACGGGTGTTCATCTCAAGGAAATAGAAGTTCTGGTCCCCATCAACGATGAATTCCACGGTCCCGGCAGAGGCATAGCCCACCGCCTTGGCCAGCGCGACGGATTGCTCGCCCATCGCCTTGCGGGTGGCTTCATCAAGGAACGGCGAAGGCGCCTCTTCGACAACTTTCTGGTTCCGACGCTGGATCGAGCATTCGCGCTCGCCCAGATAGACGCCATTGCCATGTGCGTCGCACAGCACCTGAATTTCGATGTGGCGCGGCTGGGTGACGAACTTTTCAATGAAGATCCGGTCGTCACCAAAGCTATTGGCCGCTTCGTTCTTTGACGACTGAAAGCCCTCGCGCGCTTCGTCGTCAGACCAAGCGATCCGCATGCCTTTGCCGCCGCCACCGGCAGAGGCCTTGATCATCACCGGATAACCGATCTCGTTGGAAATCTTGACCGCCTCATCCGCGTCCTCAATCAGGCCCATATAGCCCGGCACGGTGGACACATTGGCATCCTGCGCGATTTTCTTTGAGGTGATTTTGTCACCCATCGCTTCGATCGCCCCTTTAGGTGGCCCGATGAAAGCAACACCAGCCGCCTCAAGCGCCTCGGCGAACTTCGCGTTTTCAGACAGGAAACCATAGCCCGGGTGCACCGCCTGCGCGCCGCTTTGCTTGATGGCGTCCATGACCTTGTCGATCACGATATAGGATTGGTTGGCTGGGGGCGGCCCGATGTGGACGGCCTCGTCGGCCATTTTCACATGCAATGCGTTTTTGTCGGCGTCCGAATAAATCGCAACGGTCTTGATGCCCATTTTGCGCGCGGATTTGATGACACGGCAGGCGATTTCGCCACGGTTGGCGATCAGGATCTTATCAAACATTAGGGGTCCTTCCTATTCGAGCCGACACGCGGAACGCGTCGAAACAAAAAAGGCCACCGGCACGCGGGGTGCCGATGGCCAAATATCCAGATGAACGACCGAAGTCGTTGGTGTTACGGAGATTTACAACGGTTTGGATAGGTCTGGCAGTAGGCAAGGTTGCCCGCGCCGCCAATGACCGCGCCCGTGGCTGCGTCGCCGCCGGTGATGATGGCGCCCGCAGCGCCCGCGCCTGCACCCAGCAGGCCCTGCTCGAGCGCCGTGTCGCCACAGGCCGCAAGCGCAAGGCCAAGGCCGAGTACCGCTGTAAGTTTGAAAATTCGCATGTTTGATCTGCCCCTTTGATGTTGCCCAATCCTGAGCCCACCGTCAAAGAAGCTGCACCTGGGCGCAAGGGCGCGCGCGCAGTTTGAACCGGATCGGCAAAGGACTGCCGACCTAGATCACATGATATGCGCGCGCAACCGATCACAGAATGCCATCCCCGTCGATCGCATCAGGAAAGGACGAGCGCGCAACGGCCTCGTCTATGACCAAAAGCGCGTCATAGTCTTCGGGATCAAATGTGTCGGGATCAAAGGCTTTGACTTCGCGGCCAAACAGCCACGACAGACGACCCGCGTCCAGATTGCCGCGTTCAAAAGGTTCGGTTCCAAACGCTTCCCACAAGGCCTGCATAAAGCCCAGATCCGCACGGCGGTCGGCGTATTTGCGATCCTTAAAGCGCTCACGCCGAATGATGGCGGTGACACCTTTAGGGTTTGGACGACGAATGGTGAATTGGAAGTCCGTGCCGGGAAGACGGCTTGGGAAACCACGATGCTTGATCATGCTGCACCTCCGACTTGCAGAGATGCGAGAGGGGCAAGCGCCGGCGCAAGAAAGCCCGGCCCTTGCCCGAAAGTCTTACTTGTATTTACCCGTGTGGGTCGGCTCGGTCGAGATTGGAGCCGGATCAACCACGACGAATTCGTCAACTGGTTCTTTGGCGCACGCGGCGACAACAACAACGACGCTGAGCGCCAGAATGGACTTGATGCTCTTAGACATCTGCTTCTCCTAGTATTTCTTTTTATTTGAACAGAGGAAGTTTCCCCTGCCTGCCTCAGAATGGAGCACGAGGTAAGTCGTACGTATCCACGGCAGAGCATACCGGATTTTAGCCCAAAAATAAAACGTTTAGACAGAGACAAGCGGCCCTGTGGTGCGAAAGACGCAAGAACGCGCCGATTTGGGGCGTCGCCCCCTAGGTTTAGTGCCCGCATCAGAATGCCTCCCAGATACAGCTACCGTTTTTCAAGGTGAAAGCCTCGAAATACTGGGTGACTTCGGGATTGAACACTGCAAATTCAGATTTTTTGTTGGCCAACGAGATCACAACCTCGTCGAATTTCGGATCTGCCTTAGCCTGACGCGGCAGCGCATCGCGCGCGCAAAGGGCCGCAAAGTCTGCTGATACGCGTTGATGGTCCTCAGCGCCAAGGCTGTCTGCGACGTAACGCAGACGCAACACACGCTTGCCATCAGGCATGGTATCTTCCAGCGTTTCAAACAGGCTGTGCTCAAATCCCGAGGGGATGTCTGACGCACTGTCGGCGTCTTTCTCACAGCTCTGCATAAGCATCGGAACAACCGCGATCAGAGCAAGGCTACGCATCAGAGCCTCCTCTTTTTTGCGA
>NZ_CAXREH010000134.1:0-11236 GCF_964229375.1 Cognatishimia sp. | reverse complement strand
CTGCAGGCCTATGAATACTCTCACGCTGCCTTCGGTTTTGCTGGCAACATCTATGGCGCGAACTTCTTTATGGCGACGGGCTTCCACGGCTTCCACGTTGTGGTTGGCACGATCTTCCTGGCGGTATGTTTGCTGCGGGCTCTGAAGGGCCACTTCACCCCAGAACGCCACATCGGCTTTGAAGCTGCCGCATGGTACTGGCACTTTGTTGACGTTGTCTGGCTGTTCCTTTTCGCAGCGGTCTACGTCTGGGGCCAATAAGCCGAACGTTGAAAGGTTGAACCTTTCGTTCGGATAGGATTAAAGCAAGTCGCGGCAGGGCAACCTGCCGCGATTTCCTTTTCGAGTACAGGGCCTGAAAGGACTTGGTGTGCAACGTCTGATCCTCCCGCTTGGGTTTGGCATAATCGGCATCGTGATTTTGGTTTCGCTGGGCAACTGGCAGATGCGACGGCTGGCTTGGAAAGAAGACATCCTTGCGCAGATCGATGCGCGGATCGCGGCAGAAACGGTGCCGCTTCCTGAGGTGCTGGATCCTGAGGCAGATCGTTTTCTGGCGGTTCAGGTCGACGGCCAGATGACCACAGACGAACTGCATGTCTATGCCTCAACCAAAACCACCGGTGCAATCTATCGCGTGATCGCGGCTTTTGAGACGACAGATGGCCGACGGATCCTTGTGGACCGTGGCTGGATAAAACCCGAGTTCAAAGACAGCCCGCGTGCCGCATCCGACGTGGTCATAGAGGGCAATTTGCATTGGCCCGAAGAGCGCGACAGCTATACGCCCGAGAATGATCTTGCCGGAAATATCTGGTTCGCGCGGGATGTGGAGGCCATGGCCGCGGCGCTAAATACGGCGCCAATTCTGGTTGTGGCGCGTGAAACGTCGCAAACAAACCCGGCGGTGACGCCATTGCCGGTGACGTCCACCGGTATTCCAAACGATCACTTGAACTATGCCGTGACCTGGTATGGATTGGCTCTGGTCTGGCTGGCGATGACGCTGTATTACCTGCGCCGCATGCGCGCGAAACATAAGGTCTAAGAGACGTGAAATATATCTCTACCCGTGGGGACGCCCCAGAACTTAGCTTTGCAGAGGCAATGTTGACAGGACTTGCTCGGGACGGGGGGCTTTATGTTCCCAAAAAGATCCCGACCATGGCGCAGGACGACATCGCAGCCCTGGCAGGCAAGACCTATGAAGAAGTCGCTTTTGCGGTGATGCAGCCTTTCGTCGGCGACAGCTTCACCGACGACGAATTCAAGGGCATTATCCAGCGTGCCTATGCTGGCTTCCGCCATGAGGCGCGCGCGCCTTTGGTGCAGCTTGCCCCCAACCACTATCTGCTTGAACTGTTCCATGGACCCACTCTGGCGTTCAAAGACTTTGCCATGCAGCTCATAGGTCAGCTGTTTCAATTCGAACTGTCCCGCCGCGGTGAAAAAGTCACGATTGTTGGCGCCACCTCTGGCGACACAGGCTCTGCAGCTATCGAGGCCTTCCGCGGGCTCGACAATGTCGATGTCTTTATTCTGTTCCCGGATGGCCGTGTGTCCGACATCCAGCGTAAGCAGATGACCACTCCGGGCGACGACAACGTTCACGCGCTGGCGCTGGACGGCGATTTTGACGATTGTCAGGCGCGTCTGAAAGACATGTTCAACGATTTCGAGTTCCGCGATGGCGTCAAGCTGGCGGGTGTGAACTCGATCAACTGGGCCCGCGTTTTGGCGCAGGTGGTGTATTATTTCTCGTCCGCAGTTTCGCTGGGTGCGCCGCATCGCAAAGTGTCTTTCACCGTACCAACCGGCAACTTCGGTGACATCTTTGCAGGCTATATCGCCAAGCGCATGGGGCTGCCCATTGAAAAGCTGGTGATCGCGACAAACCAGAATGACATTCTGCACCGCACCATGGAAACGGGGGCCTATACCAAGCAGGGCGTGACCCCGTCGATCAGCCCCTCGATGGACATTCAGGTCAGCTCGAACTTTGAGCGCGCGCTGTTTGACGCCTATGATCGCGACGGGTCTGCGGTGAGCCAGCTGATGGAGGATCTCAAAGAGGGTGCCTTTACCATCAGCCAAGGTGCCATGGAGATGCTGCGCGAGAACTTCGCGTCGGGCCGTGCATCCGAGGACGAGACCTCTGACACCATCAAATCAGAATACGCCGCCACCGGCGAAGTTCTGTGTCCGCATTCGGCAATCGGTGTAAAGGTCGGCAACGAACATCTGTCAGACACGCCGATGATCACTCTGGCCACCGCGCATCCGGCGAAGTTCCCCGACGCGGTCGAAGCGGCCATGGGCGCGCGTCCGGACCTGCCGCCCCATATGGCGGATATGATGGACAAAGAAGAACGCGTCTGCCGCGTGCCAAACCAGCTGGCGCTTTTGGAAACCCTTATCAAAGATCGGATCGCAGCGCGTTGACGGTAAAACTGCACACACTCTCAAATGGGTTCACCATTGTCACCGAGAACATGCCGGGCCTGCAATCGGCGTCGGTCGGCATCTGGGTGACCGCAGGCGGGCGTCACGAACGCATCGCCCAGAATGGCATCGCGCATTTTCTAGAGCACATGGCGTTCAAGGGCACCGATCGTCGCAATGCGCTTGAGATCGCGGAAACCATTGAAGACGTGGGTGGCTATATCAACGCCTATACCAGTCGCGAGGTCACGGCCTATTATGCGCGGGTGCTGAAAGGCGACGTTCCGCTGGCCATCGACGTGATTGGTGACATCCTTTTGAACCCAGTGTTTGACCCTAGTGAAATCGAGGTTGAACGCGGGGTGATCCTGCAGGAAATCGGTCAGGCGCTGGATACGCCGGATGACGTGATCTTTGATTGGCTGCAAGAACGCGCCTATCCGGATCAGCCGATGGGCCGCACTATCCTAGGGCCGCAAGAGCGTGTTAGCGCGTTTACGCGCGACGATCTGAAAACCTTTGTGTCCGAACACTACAGCCCTGATCGCATGATCCTGTCGGCCGCTGGCGGAGTGGATCACGACCAGATCGTCAAGATCGCAGAAGAGATGTTTGGCCATCTGCCCAAGGGCTCTTTCCGCCCGATGGAGGCCGCACGCTTTGCCGGCGGTGAGTACCGCACCGAAAAGAGCCTTGAGCAGGCGCATTTCGCGCTTGGCTTTGAAAGCCCTGACTATAAGAGCGACGAAATCTATACCGCGCAGATCTATTCGATCGCGCTTGGTGGCGGCATGTCCTCGCGCCTGTTTCAGGAAGTGCGCGAGAAACGCGGGCTTTGCTATACGATCTATGCCTCCGCCGGGGCCTATGCCGATAGCGGCATGATGACGATTTATGCGGGCACCTCTGGCGATCAGGTCGAAGATCTGACGAACATTACCATCGACGAGCTGAAACGCGCGGCTGATGATATGAGTGCCAAGGAAATTGATCGGGCCAAGGTTCAGATGAAGGCTGGTATGCTGATGGGGTTGGAAAGCCCTTCAAGCCGCGCCGAGCGTCTGGCGCGCATGGTGTCAATCTGGGGCAGGGTGCCCGGACTTGAAGAAACCGTTGCCAAAATCGATGCGGTTTCGCAAAACGACGTGCGCGATTTTGCGGCCCATATGGCGGTGAAGGCACCTGCGGCCCTGGCCCTCTATGGTCCGGTCTCTGGTGCTCCGGCGCTGGAACAGATCCAATCCCGTCGCGCCGCCTGATGTTATTGACGCGCAAGAAAGTCCGGATCGAGACAGAGCGGATGACCTTGCGCCCGCCTGCTCATGGTGACTTTCGTGCATGGGCGGGCCAACGCGAAGGCAGCGTGGATTTTCTGGCCCCGTGGGAGCCCGCTTGGGCCGCCGATCATCTGACACGTAAGAGTTTCACCAACCGGGTCTATTGGGCGCAGCGCGCGATTACCAACGGCTCGGCCATGCCATTGTTTTTGATGGATCGCGCCTCGGGCGCTCTGATCGGGGCCATCACGCTGGACAATATCCGGCGCGGCCCGTCGCAGGCCGGAACGCTTGGCTATTGGGTGGGACAGAGTTTTGCTCGCCAGGGATATATGCGCGAAGCGATTGAAGCGGTGGTGCATTACGCCTTCACGCAGATGGATCTCAGCCGGATAGAGGCGGCCTGCCTGCCTGAAAACACTCCCAGCCGAGGGGTGCTTGAGAAGTCCGGCTTTAAGTATGAAGGCGTGGCGCAAAGCTATCTTCAGATCAACGGACGCTGGCGCACCCATGTGCTTTATGCCTGCTTGCGCAGCGACCGTCGTGGGCGCACCACAGCCGGGTGAGACCGTTGAGCCCGCAGGAGCCTCCGGCGGGAGTATTTCTGACAAGATGAAATTCTGATCAGGCGTGCTATCTTCTGAGACAGGAGGGTCGCCGATGCGTTGGTTTGTGATTTTGTTTTGTTTTTTTGTCACCGCGGCTCAGGCTCAGGCTCAGGAGCGTCGCTATAGCCACTGCATTGCTTTGGCAGAGCAGACGCCGGGGTTAAGCTTTGTCCATCTGGCCAGTTTCCGTGACCCTGTGGCGCAGGACACCGTGCGCATTAGGTATTTGGATCATTCCGCATTTCTTCTTCAGACCGAGGGCGGGCTGTCTGTTGTGACGGACTATACGGGCTATGTTGGGAACGTGGATTTCCTGCCGGATGTCGTCACGATGAACCATGGCCACAGTAGCCATTGGACACCGGTGCCCGACCCGGCAATTCCGCATGTGCTGCGAGGCTGGGGCGAATATGGGCAAGGGATCGAGCATCATCTGGATCTGGGCGAGTTGCTGGTACGGAATGTCTCGACCGATATTCGCTCGGGCTTTGGCGTCGAGCCCAAGGGCAATTCGATTTTTATTTTCGAGGTGGCTGGGCTGTGTATCGGCCATCTGGGGCATTTGCACCATGAACCGGATGCGGCGCAGTATGCGGCCTTAGGGCGGCTGGATGTGGTGATGGCCGCGATTGATGGCGGGCTGACGTTAGATCACCAAACCATGATGCGGATCTTGCGGCGACTGCGATCATCCGTCGTTGTGCCCATGCACTGGTTCGGGCGCGGCACATTGGACAGTTTCCTGATCGGGCTTTCACGCGATTTTGCCATTGTGGATGAGGGCGTGCATGAACTGGACGTGTCGCTGCGTAGCTTGCCGGACCGGCCGACCATAGTGGTTCTGCAGCCAAGATTTTTAACTGAGCCCTAGACGCTTGGTCTGGACGTGATAGGCCTATGTCCATGACGCTAAAGCCCGCCGATTCCGAATTTCTGTCCCGCCTGTCCTCACATCTGGATGCGGGGGTGTTGTCTGAGCCAGAGCCACGATACCTGGAAGAGCCACGTGGGCGGTTTGAGGGGCAGGCAAGCGTGATTGCCAAGCCGCGCACTGTGCAGGAGGTTGCCGAGATCGTGCGCCACTGCCATGCGGCCTCTGTGCCTGTTGTGCCCTATGGTGGCGGCACCGGGCTTGTTGGTGGGCAGGTGAAGGGCGAGGGGGTTGTCCCTGTTGTTATCTCGCTTGAGCGCATGCGTCATGTCCGAGAGGTTTTTGCCAAAGAGAACGTGCTGATCGCCGAGGCCGGCGCCGTTTTGGAGACGGTGCAACAGGCCGCGCAGCAGGCAGACCGGCTGTTTCCCTTGTCGCTGGCGGCGCAAGGCTCGTGTCAGATTGGCGGCAACCTGGCGACCAACGCAGGGGGCGTGAATGTGCTGCGCTATGGCAATGCGCGGGATCTGTGTCTGGGGCTTGAGGCGGTGCTGCCCAACGGTGAGATCTGGCATGGCCTCAGCCGCTTGCGCAAAGACAATACGGGCTATGATCTGCGCAATCTGTTGATTGGCTCTGAAGGGTCTTTGGGGATCATCACAGCGGCGGCGTTGAAACTGTTTGCGCGCCCTGTGTGCAGCGGCACGGCGCTGATGGCGGTGCCATCGGTGCAGGCGGCATTGGATCTGTTGGCGATCACACGCGATCATGTGGGCGAGGCGGTCTCGGCCTTTGAGCTGATCCACCGGGAAGGTCTGAATTTCCTTGAGGAAACCATGCCTGAGGTCCGGCAGCCCTTTGCAGAAAGGCCCGAATGGGCGGTTCTGATCGATCTTGGGCTGGGTGCGGGGCAGGTGCCAGAAGAGATGTTGGAGGCGATTTTCGCCACCGCTCTGGAGCGTGATTTGGTGCTGGACGGGGTGATCGCCCAGTCAGAGGCGCAGCGGGCCGAGTTCTGGACTGTGCGGGAGAGCATCCCCTTGGCCAACCGCAAGATCGGTGCAATTCTTAGCAACGATATTTCTATTCCGATCTCGCGTATCGCTGATTTCGTGGAAGAAGGTCGGGGAGTTCTGGCCAAGCTAGGCCCGCTTCGCATCAATGCGTTCGGCCATCTTGGGGATGGCAATCTGCACTATAACATCTATCCCACGAAAGGAGAAAACAGGAATGATTACAATCACCTGATCGACGATATTAAGGATGCGGTGAACGGGTTGGTTCACAGCTATCAGGGCTCGATCAGTGCCGAGCATGGGATTGGCCGCATGAAGGCAGGCGAGCTTGAGCGCTATGCTGATCCGGTAAAGCTCGCCGCGATGCGCGCCATAAAGGCGGCGCTGGATCCTAAGGGGATTATGAACCCGGGGGTTGTGTTGCGGGCCTAAAGCCCCTCGAACTCGCAAAGGACCGAGACGTCCATCCCCATCGCTTCCAGCTTTTTGCGACCGCCAAGTTCCGGCAGGTCGATGATAAAGGCACAGCCGACGATTTCGCCACCCAGACGCTCGACCAGCTTGATGCCAGCTTCGGCGGTGCCGCCGGTCGCCAGCAGATCGTCTACGACCAAGATTTTCTCGCCGGGCTGGATTGCGTCGTCATGCACTTCGACGATGGCTTCGCCATATTCCAGCTTATAGTCCTGCGAAATCGTGGTGCCGGGCAGTTTGCCCTTTTTGCGGATCGGCACAAACCCAACGCTGAGCTGGTGGGCAATGGCGCCGCCCAGGATAAAGCCGCGCGCTTCAAGGCCAACGACTTTGTCGATCTGTTCGCCCGCATAGGGGTGCAACATTTGATCGATCGCCATGCGAAACCCGCGCGGGTCGGCGAAAAGCGTCGTGACATCGCGGAACATGATGCCCTCGTGCGGGAAATCCACGATGGTGCGGATATAGTCTTTGACATCTGTGGATCGTGGCATCTGGACCTCCTGTGACGCTCGCTCGCGGGTTTTACCCCAGCGGGGTCATAAAGCAAGGGGCGGTATCGCCGTTCGCGGCGTTTTGATGACAGGCAAGCGCTAGGCGCGTTTGAGCGTCGCGGTTAGGCCGGCCATCGCGATCAGGGTCAGCCCACCGGCGCGTGTTAACCAGGCGATGACGCTGGGACGCGAGATCAAGCTGCGCAATTTGTCCGCCGCCAACGCAAAAACCAGAGCGTTCAGGGTCGCAAAGCCCACAAAGGTTGCGATCATGATGCCAAACTGCGGTGCGATCGGCAGGGTTGGGCTGACGAATTGCGGCACAAAGGCGATGAAAAACCCGATGCTTTTCGGGTTCAGTGCTGTGACAGTCGTCGCGTGCCAAAAGATGGTTTTTGCGGATTGGCTGTCGGTGCGGATCAACTCGCTGGCGGTGGCATCCTTGGCGCTGAGGAACAGTTTTGCGCCCAGATACAGCAGATAGGCAGCTCCGGCCCATTTCAGAACCATGAATGCGGTTGCCGAGGTCATGACCAAAGCGCCCAGCCCCAAAAGCGAGGCTGTCATTGCGATGAAGTCCCCAAGTGCCACGCCAGCCGCAGTGGCCAAGGCCACCGAACGCCCCTGTGACAAGGCATAGGACAGAACCAACAGAACCGTTGGCCCCGGGATCATCAAAAGGGCGAGGGATGCGGCGGTAAACGCAAGCCAGATGTCAAATTCCATGCCGAGGCCTCTTGTGTGTCAGACGCCTCAGCAAAGCCAGACTTCGGCTATGGGGTCAAGCGTTCAGAATACGGCCCGCGACTGCATCAAGTTTCGCAACCAGCGCAGGATCTCGGGCGTCGGGGGCCGTCAGGATGGCGAACTCCAGCGCCTTGTCGCAACCGTGCGGGCAATCCTCACGTTCGGCGCCCAAGAGCGCGGGCAGCTCTTTGACAAGATTGCGCGCTTTGTCGGCGTTGCCCATCAGGGTTTTGATGATCTCGGTGACATCGACTTCGCCGTGGTCAGGATGCCAGCTGTCATAGTCAGTAATCATCGCAACCGAGGCATAGCACAGCTCTGCTTCGCGGGCGAGTTTCGCTTCGGGCATGTTGGTCATGCCGATCACGTCACAGCCCCAGCTTTCGCGATACATTTTGGATTCCGCCAGCGTCGAGAACTGAGGCCCTTCCATCGCAAGATAGGTGCCCCCGCGATGCACGTTGATACCGGCGGTGTTGGCCGCGGTCTCACAGGCGTCAGACAGCCGCGGGCAGGTTGGATGCGCAACTGACACATGCGCAACGCAGCCGGTTCCAAAGAACGATTTTTCACGTGCGAAAGTTCGATCAATGAATTGATCTACAATCACAAAATCACCCGGCGCCATATGTTCGCGGAAAGAGCCACAGGCCGAAACCGAGATCACATCGGTGACGCCAATCCGTTTAAGCGCATCGATATTGGCGCGGTATGGAACGGTGGTTGGGGAATGACGGTGCCCACGGCCATGACGTGGAAGAAACGCCATTTTCACGCCGTTCAGCGTACCTGTCAGGATCTCGTCTGATGGATCACCCCAAGGTGTCTCAACCCGCGTCCAGTTCGCGTTCTCCAGCCCGTCGATGTCATAAATACCCGAGCCGCCGATCACGGCGATCATTGTGTCTGTCATGCCTAATCCGTCCTATTGGTTGCGGTATTTTTGGCCGCGCTGGCGGCCAGATGCAACCATGTCGCGCGATTAAAGTCCGCGCAGTTCACTCTGAGCGGCAAAGTCGGCCATTGCGTCGGAAAACCCAGCCAGAGGCCACGTTAGATCCTGCGCATTGCCGTGGCGATCACGAAAGGTAAAGCGAAACGCGTCCCCGTCTTCCATTGATTGCAACAAGGCCGTGGCGTCCTCGCCCTCAAAGGTGCAGGACAAGCCTGTCAGACATCCGGGGCGACGGGTGCGCCATAGATCGCCGCCCATGTCCTCGATGCGAAAGCCGTTTGGACCAAACAGAGTGCCCGGTTCCATGCCGAAATCCACTTCGGGGCCATCCTCGCCGTTCACGATAAAGAAAAACTGAGCGCCAAATTCGGGCTGCGGGGAAAAGACGTCAACATAGCGCACATAGCAGCGCTGGTTCAGCACATCGCCCTCCATGCGTTCATCGCATGAGGACAGAAAGATCCCGAACCGCTCAAAATGCGTCACTTTCCAGTTGCTTGCGGTGTCATTGCCTTCCAGGTCTTGAGCAAAGGCAGGCGCGCTGACTGCGACCAGAGCAGTGATGAGTTTTTTAAGCATGTATTGATCCCTCTTGACGTGCCTCATGCATGGGCGGACCCCTAAAAATGGGCAAGTCAAATTCCCGCGACCGGGCCGTGAGACTTGTGAACAAACCGCTTTTCCGATACGGGGCGGGTCTATCCAGTTTCCAGCCCATAGGATCGCCCGATGAAACGCGCTGTTTTGGCGAATTTTGCCAAGAATATTTCTCCTCCGAACTTGTCGATCATGCAGGACGAGGGGTGGTCGGTGTCTCGTGTCCGCACGGAACTTTTGTCTGGTCTGACCGTGGCTCTGGCCTTGGTGCCCGAGGCGGTCGCCTTTGCGTTTGTCGCGGGCGTGCATCCGTTGGTTGGTCTTTATGCAGCGTTTCTGGTCGGGTTGATCACAGCCTTGATCGGCGGGCGGCCCGGCATGATCTCGGGCGCGACCGGTGCGCTGGCAGTTGTGATGGTTGCGCTGGTTGCGGAACATGGCGTGCAGTATCTGTTTGCGACCGTTGTTCTTATGGGGATTTTGCAAGTCATCGCCGGCGTGATGCAATGGGGCAAGTTCATTCGCCTTGTGCCGCATCCGGTGATGCTTGGCTTTGTGAACGGTCTGGCCATTGTGATCTTCCTTGCGCAGCTGACCCAGTTCAAAGTGCCCGGGTCGGTTGAAAACACAGGCCACGGCACCGGTGGCGGTGAATGGCTGGCAGGGCCGCAGCTGGCCACGATGCTGGGGCTTGTGGCGCTGACGATGGCGATCATTTGGGTGATGCCTCGGATCACCAAAGTCATCCCCGCGCCTTTGGCGGGCATCGGCATCGTCGCTGTTCTGGTGATTGCGTTTGGGCTTGATGTGCCGCGCGTGGGCGATATGGCCTCGATCGAAGGCGGCCTGCCACTGTTTCAGGTGCCAATGGTTCCTTTGAACATGGAGACCTTACAGATCATCCTGCCTTACGCTGTGATCCTTGCAGCCATTGGTCTGATCGAAAGCCTGCTGACCCTGAACCTTGTTGGTGAGATCACCGGCAAGCGGGGCGGGGCGAGCCAAGAGTGTATCGCACAAGGCACGGCCAATGTTGTGACCGGTTTCTTTGGCGGAATGGGCGGCTGTGCCATGATTGGTCAGTCCATGATCAACGTGAAATCAGGCGGGCGCACACGGATCGCGGGCGTCTTTGCTGCCCTGTGTCTGTTGTTGTTCATCGTGGCCGCGAGCCCCTTGATCGAGCAAATTCCGCTGGCGGCATTGGTCGGTGTGATGTTCATGGTGGTGATCGGTACCTTCGCGTGGAACTCGTTGAAAATCATGCGCAAAGTGCCACTGACGGACGCATTTGTGATCGTTCTGGTCACCGTTGTTACAGTCATGACCGACCTCGCGATTGCGGTTGTGGTCGGGGTGATCGTCTCGGCGCTGGCTTATGCGTGGGGCAACGCGACGCGGATCACGGCAACAACGCGGGAATCCGTTACGGACAAAGGCGCGAAGGTCTATGAAATTCAGGGGCCGTTGTTCTTTGGCTCTTCTGAAGGATTTGTCGAGCTGTTTGACGTTCCAAACGATCCCGACAGCGTTATCGTCGATTTCGCCAACAGCCGTGTGGCCGATCAATCCGCGCTTCAGGCGATCGAAGCGATGGCGGCGAAATATGAGGCAGCGGGCAAAAAGCTGACCCTGCGCCACCTTAGCCGCGACTGTCACGAGCTGCTGACCCGCGCAGGGCACCTGATGATCGACAGCGATGATGATCCCGATTACCAGATCGCGGCGGACTATTCCGTACGCACGGGCATTCTG
>NZ_CAXREH010000133.1:0-14315 GCF_964229375.1 Cognatishimia sp. | reverse complement strand
GGCAAGGCGGAGGCGGAAACTTTGAAAGTTTCCGATGTCGATTTCTTTTAAAGAAATCGAGTCACGGTTTGGCGGCATAGAGCGCGACGGCGGCGGCGGTAGACACATTGAGCGACCCAAAGCCCCGCGCGAAGTCGATTTTCACCAGATGATCTACGGTCTCTTTGGTTTTTTGCCGCAGCCCCGGCCCTTCGGCGCCCAGTACCAGCGCAACGGCCCGGTCGCGTTTGCCCTCAAGCACGTCCTCAATGCTGTGCTCGGCTTCGCCGTCCAGTCCCAGCACCAGATACTCCATGCCCTGCAATTCAACGATAGTGTCTGCAAGGTTGCGCATCCGCAGATACGGCTGACGCTCCAAGGCGCCCGATGCGGTCTTGGCAAGCGCACCGGTTTCAGGTGCTGAATGATGCCGCGTGCCAATCACAGCCTGCGCGCCAAATACTTCGGCAGATCGCAAAATCGCGCCAACGTTATGGGGGTCTGTCACCCTGTCCAAAAGCACCAGACGCGGTGGCGTATCGTCCTCGGGAATCGCACGGTCCGCCAAACTGCCCCAGTTCAGAGGCTTCACCTCTAACGCGGCCCCTTGGTGAACGGATTGCGGATCAATCGGCGGTTTGAATTTGCGAGGGTCCACCATTTCGGGCGTGATGCCAGCTGTGCCGATTGCATCCGCCAGTTTGTCATGTGCGTTCTTCGTTACCATCAAGCGCAGCTTTTCCCGTGCAGGGTTCAGCAAAGCATCCCGCACCGCATGTAAGCCAAACAGCCAGACCGTCTCGGCGCTTTGCGCCTTTTTTGCCTGCTCTTTTTCCACCACCCATTTGGGTTTTTTCATGATCTTTACCCGCGCTATCTCGTGGGGCACAGCAATGGGCAAAGACGAGGTGATCTGCAAGCGATTTTCTTGTTGACGCCCCCTGACATGGCCTGTAATCAGCCCCTCACATTCGGCTGAAAATGCTGATGCAGTGGGCGACAGGCCGCAAGGTGTGGCAGGGGACTGTAACTCCCTCGAGGCGACTCACGCTTGGTTCGATTCCAAGGTCGCCCACCATTTTTCCAAATCGGAACAGTTAGATGTAACGCGTTAGCGCGGGGCATAGGCTGTTTCGTTTGAGGCCGCGGGTGTCCCGCTGTCAGGCGACTGTAGCTCGGGCAGGAAAGGCTTTTCTGCGACTTCGCGGGCGTGGATGCCCCAGATCATCAATCCGGGCCACAGAAGATAGGCCTGAATTTCAATGTTCTCGCCAAACGACAGCAGGATCACCACCAAAGCAAACCCAAGCGGCAAGCGCCCGCGCGATGAGGTCAGCGCATCTGCGACGGCGAGTATGATCTGCAACACCAGCGGAATGAGCAGTGCAAAGAACCCAGTCAGACCTTTGACAAACAACAGCCCATACCAGGTGTGGTGGCTGCCAATCGGCATGTATTCCACCAGATGCGGCCCCGGCGCGACTCGGCCATGGCCAAACCAGACCGCCTCTTCGCGCCAGTGTTCCTCTGCGATGCGTTGCAAAGTGGCGCGGACCCGTGTGCTGTCGGCTCTGGCGTTTTTGAACGTGCTGACCGCCGAGCTCGCCATTTGGATCAACCGATCAATCGTCAGGCCAATGCCGACGGTTAGGGCCGACAGTGCGGCCCACGCCCATCGTCGACCTAGCAACGGCAGCAAACTTGGCGGGATCGTACAGAACACCAGCCCCACCAAGCCCATCCGCGACTTTGATGCCAAAACCATCAGGGTGCCCGCAGCGATCCCGATCGCTTTCCATTTGGGGGATCGCTCTTCCATGGCAAAGAGAACCATCAACACACCAAGCAGTGCTGCAAAGGGCGACCAAGGGGCATAGAATTGCCAACGCGCCGCGCCACTCGCGGGATCGATCGAATAGAGAAACAGGGTGAAATATTCCGGGCCAGGCCCGCCGACGGCCTTTAAAGGCGAGACGAATATTTTGCCCGGAAGACCCGCGTAGGGCGCAACGATCATCAAAGGCGCCAAGATAAGCAGCCACAGGCCGATAACGCATTGGCCCCGAATTAAGACCTCGCGCCGGATTGGCAGAACCGCGCCCGCCAAGGGAAACAACGCCATCAGCGCCCAGCCCTTGGCCCAGCCGATGGTGGAGCGGATCACGGTTTTTGTTCCAAAGCCCCAGTTGACGTGCCCGATCCAAAGGATGGGCAACATGGCAAGCATCCCAATGACCCAAAGCCACACAACCGGTGGCACCGAATGCGCACGCAGGTCAGATCGCATGGCGGACCCCAGATACAACGCCACAAGCGCAAGGCCGCCAAGAGACCATCCCAGAACCGGGCCTACGACGTAAAGCGCCCCAAACGCGTAAAAGGGCCAGGTCAACGTCAGCGTCTTGAAAACAATCGCTTCGGCCGGATTTTTTGGAACCACATCACCCGTCACGATGTTTCACACCAATCAGCCAGGCGATCAGACTGCGGCGCACCCAACCAAGTGTCAGCGCGATCAGCATCAACATCGTCGCCCCGATACCCGCCATCAAAGCCAGCTTCTTGCGCGGGGAACTTGGTCTGTCGGGCAGCGACGGGTTTTCCAGAACCTGCACCAGAGGATAGGACGCAAAGACATCCACCTTAGAGGATTGCGCCCGCGCGATGGCCGAGGCGAAAACGGCTTCGGCCACTTGAAAGTCCCGCTGCAGATCCTCAAGATGCGCAGCCGCAATAGCCGCCTGTTCCAGACGGGCTTTTTCTGCGAGGTGACGGGTATTCAAGGCCACGAACTGTGCCTGAACACCCGCCCTCTCTGCTTCGCACTCCACCAGCCTTGCCAACAGCGACGTCCTGTCTCCGAATTGAGAGACATTCAGACGTGCTGCATCGGACGCGGGCAATCCCGTGAGTGTGCTTGCCAAGCGCAGTGTGGCGCTTTGTGCGTCCTGAAAGGCGGATTCGGCGCGACGCAGCTCTGGATGGCGCGACCCGTAGTTGGACCGCGCCTTTCTAAGCTCTGTCCGCTTAAGCGCGGCGTCTTCGACCAGGGCGAGGTATTGTTGGTCGGAATACAGGTCCAAGGCGCGCGCTGCGTAGCTGGCGGAAAACCCAACGCTTGCCTCAAGCGCCTGAACATAGGCAGTTTTCTCTTCAAGCTGCGCGCGCAGCTCTATCAACTTGGCGTAACGATTGTCGTTTTCCTGAACCTGTGCGTTGAATTGATCGCGTGATAGAAACCCGGTTTGATTGCGCAGATCACTCATCGCTTCGCGGGTGGACTGAACCGAGTTGCGGTATTCTTCGATGGCGCGGATGGCCCCCTCTTCGCGCACCATCTGATCGTCGTTGCGCAGCAGATCGACCTCGGTGAAAAACGCAGCCAAGACCGCGTCAGCCCGCGCTTGCGCCTCGATGGGCGAAGGCCCTGTCAGCTCGACATGAATCAGGCCTGTTTGATCCACCAGCGTCACCTTGGGCATTGGCAGCTCTGACCGGGTCAAAGACAGTTTTTGCGCTGCCGAGTCCAGAATGCGATCTGCACGGATCAGACGTTTATAGGTCTGTGTCGGGCTGACGGAATTAGAGGCAAAGGCCGAGGATGCAAACGAGTTTGCCTGCCCGATCCCTTCCATATTCACCGAGGCCGACACCCCGGCGCCCGGCAAGATCAACGACATGGACGACGTGTAAACAGGCGCCGCAGATCCAAGATACGTCAAAATCGGAGACCAAATCACGCCGCACCAGATGCTGAAAACTGTCAAATAGCGCAGCACACGCTTGAACAGCAAAGCCCGCGCGCTTTTGGAGCGCAGCTTGCGAATAAGGGTCCGAAGCGTCAGCGGTGCAGCCGGCTCTATATCGGAATAAAATGCCATTTGATGGATCTCTCATGTCTATGAGAGCAGTCTGCATCACGTGGGCACGAAGATTTGGGGGGGAATAGGAGGTGGAAATGGGGCGTTTGGGCCGCCCCTATCCGTTCGGCTTAAAACAGCCCTTCGTCGCGTGCGACCAAAGCGGCCTGGGTCCGGTTGGACACATTGATTTTGCGATAAAGCGTTTTCACATGCAGTTTGACTGTAGGCTCGGAAAGCTCGAGATCACGGGCAATTTCCTTGTTGGACTTGCCTTCGGTCAGCCCTTGCAACACCTGAGTTTCGCGATCCGTCAGCTGCTTGAGCAGCGGGTGGTTGTTCGGCTCTGGCTCGGACGTCATGAAATCCAGCGGTGCATATTTCTCGCCCATCGCCATGAACTTGATCGCATTGACCAGTGACTTGGCAGGCAGCGTCTTGGGGATAAAGCCAATCGCCCCCATTTCCAGCGCTTGCTCCGCGACATCGCGGCTTGCTTCGCCTGACATCAGGGCAACCCGATGCACGCCGTTGCGATCGGATGCGGTTTTCAGACCCTCAAGGCCATTCATGCCCGGCATGTTGTAATCCAACAAAACCAGATCATAGGTGTAGTGACCGTCAATCAGGGCACATGCCTCGTCAAGATTGGCGGCAGTGTCGGTATCAATATTTCCCTCGGCCTGCATAAAAGCGACCAAAGAGTCGCGCAGCAGATCGTGGTCGTCAGCAATCAGAATTCTCATATTCAAAGTCCTTTTAACCCATATTGGATGTAGGCCTTCTGTCCTATCGCCTATAAATGTGGCCCATTTAGGGAATGGCACAGGATAAAATGTGGTTAAGAGATCCATCCGTTGGGATAGGCCCTAAATTGAATGAATAGTTTATTGTTCTCTTCTGGGCGACAAAATTCTCAAAAATCCTCTTTTTGCTCCATCCTCGATAAGGCGCTGTCCCGCTGAATTTACCAAGTTGATGCCAGACACAACTCGGAGAAGCGGTATGAAACATGTGCGAGCAGACGATATTTTGACGCCAGACAGGGTGGTTCCTGCGCTGAAAACATCTTCGGTGATGGACTTTGATCTGGTGAATGAAACGTCAGAGCGGGTGATTGAAACCCTGCTGTCCCCTGGCCGTCGCAAAGTGGCCTTTATGAACGCCCACTGCATGAATGTTGCCACGCGCTCCGAGGATTATGCACATGCTCTGCGCCGCGCAGATTATGTCTTGCCAGACGGGATCGGCATCGAAATCGCTGCAAAACTGTCAAATGTCTCTTTGAAAGAAAACCTGAACGGCACAGATTTGGGCCCGCGTCTGATGCAGCAGGCGGCTCTTGAGGGATTGCGTGTCTATTTTCTGGGCGGTGAAACCGGCACGGCCGAGCGTGCCGCGGAACGCCTGAGACGTCAGATCCCAGGCCTCAAGATCGTTGGCGCGCGTGATGGGTTTCAGGGTATGGTCGGCGCTGTCGAAGACATCAACGCCTCTGGCGCAGACATTCTCTTGGTGGCGTTGGGCGTCCCGCTGCAGGATCTTTGGATTGATCGTCATTTCGACCAGCTGAACGTGCGCCTCGCTTTGGGTGTCGGCGCCCTGTTGGATTTCTGGGCAGGCAATGTCGAACGCGCTCCCTCGTTCATGCGCCGCGCGCGCAGCGAGTGGGTCTGGCGGCTGATGATCGAACCCCGTCGCCTTGCTGGACGATATCTGATCGGCAACC
Source organism: Cognatishimia sp. (assembly GCF_964229375.1). GTDB lineage: Bacteria > Pseudomonadota > Alphaproteobacteria > Rhodobacterales > Rhodobacteraceae > Cognatishimia. The sequence goes on along the minus strand of NZ_CAXREH010000133.1, from coordinate 8,747 downwards.
TGACCTTCCTGACACGCGCCGCTCTGTTTCGCCTGAAGTCCATACGAGCAACCGACGTCCTGAAACGCGGCGTCGATCTGATCCTCAGCTTTGCGGCGCTTGTCTTTCTGATGCCTTTGTTTCTGGCCGTTACACTTGCAATCCGGCTGGAAAGCCCCGGCCGCGCGGTGTTTCGCCAGACGCGTGTTGGGCAGAATGGGCGGACGTTCACCCTTTATAAATTCCGCTCCATGTATGTGGATGCCGAAGAACGGCGCGCGGCGGTTCTGGCCCAATCAGACCGCGATGGGGTGTGTTTCAAAGCCAAGGATGACCCCCGCATCACCCGCACTGGCCGGATATTGCGCAGGTATTCCATCGATGAACTCCCACAGATTTTAAACGTGCTGCTTGGGCATATGTCGATTGTCGGGCCGCGCCCTGGCCTGCCGTGTGAAGTCGCAGACTACAGCGATCACGCGCGTCTGCGCCTTGCGGCAAAGCCTGGTCTGACAGGGCTGTGGCAGATTTCCGGACGAGCCGATATCGGGTTTGATCACATGGTGGAAATGGATCTGGCCTATGCACGCTCGCGGTCCGTGGCCCTTGATATCTTGATCATCGGGCTGACGTTCCGGGCCGTCTTTTCGGGGCGTGGTGCGTATTAATCCGGCGGTATCCTATCCACTCGGATAGGATGCTATGCTCTCAGGTCGTCACGCCATGCGATTTTTCTGTCAGTATGTCGCCACTAGCAGGAGGCGTTGATGCATTTTAGACATTCACTTTTGGCCTTGATCGCCACACTCACTTTGGCTGCGCCCCTACCCGCGCAGGCAATGGACTGTTCACCTGATGACCATGTCCTAGAGGCCACAACTTCGACAGTGACCTGTCTGTCTCTCGAAGATCTGAAACAACTGGGTGCTTCAAAAATCGAGACATCAACTCTCTGGACCGATGGGGTCCACCAATTCACGGGTGTGTTGCTGAGCGACCTTTTGACTCATCTCCAAGCGCAAGGCGACACCATCCAAGCGACCGCAATCAACGACTACTCCATCACGATACCTGTCAGCGATGCAGTGACTGGTGGCCCCATCGTCGCCTATTCCATGAATGGCGAACCCATGTCCCGGCGCGACAAGGGACCGCTTTGGGTGATCTATCCGTTTGACAGCGATGCAAAGTATCGGACGGAAACGATTTACTCTCGCAGCATTTGGCAGCTTAATAAGATCAAAGTTATTCAATAAAGTCGTCGGGGTCGACCCGCGACGGAAAGTCATCGCGTGAACAATCTTGGCGCTTCGTTTCGAGCAGCACAGCTGATCTTTATAGGGGCATCGGCCACTTGTCTGGCTGTGATCATCTTTCTGGCCGGATCTGTCGCCCGCGACCTCAGCGAATTGCGATCGGCCAAACGCGACACCGTGCAATGGACCCTGTCGCAGGTCGAGATCGAGTTTCTGGACTTTACCCTTACGCTGGAAACAGAGGGCAGCAGCGAAACGCCCAATCTGTCCGAGCTGCGCAAGGACTTTGATGTATTCTACAGCAGGCTTGCCATCGTATCCGAAGGCCGCCTGTTCAATGACGCAAGGATCGAGCGGCAATTTGGCGAGGCCACGGATGAAATTCAGGGGTTCCTGAATGACACAGCGATCCTCATGGATGGCTCAAACGAGGGTCTGCGCGCAGCGCTTCCTGACATCTTAACCCAGACGCTGGCCCTGCGACCCGCAGTGCGCAGCCTTTATATTTCGGGTCTGGGATACTTTGCGGAACAGGCCGACTTGTTGCGCAACCGCCTGGCAAACACGATGCTTCAGCTTTCTGCAGCCGCGGGCATTCTGTTGATTTTGCTTGCGATTCTGACGCTTTACTCGCGCGCCACCAACCGACAGTTGCGCCGGCAAAGTCACGCTTTGGTCAGTGCGAACGCGCGGATGGAGACCATTCTTGAAACGTCTCTGGACTGTATGATCGTGTCGGATGCGCAGGGGCGCGTGCTGGACTTCAACAAGACAGCAGAGCAGACCTTTGGTTTCCGCCTGAAAGACATCAAAGGCAAAAACATTCGCGATCTGATCGTTCCTCACGCCCTGCGCGACGCGCACCAAAAAGGCATGGAGCGCATGCAAGAGACCGGCGAGAAACGTCTGGTCGGTCATGGCCATATCCAGATTACGGCGCTGCGGGCGGATGGCACCGAGTTCCCCGTCGAGCTGGCCTTGGAAAGCGCACAAACGCTGGATGGCGAGATCATCATTGCCTTTCTGCGAGATATTTCAGAACGGGTACGCAGCGAAGAAGAGCTGCGCAAGGCGCGAGATCTGGCCTTGGCAGGTGAGAAAGCCAAATCCGATTTTCTGGCTGTCATGAGCCACGAAATCCGCACGCCTTTGAATGGTTTGTTGGGCAACCTGACCCTGCTTGGCGATACGCGCCTGTCGCGCGCACAGTCGCAATATCAGGACAACATGGAAATCTCTGGCCGCCAGTTGATGAAACACGTGAATGCCGTCCTGGACGTCGCGCGGTTTGAAAGCGGCAAGATGCCCGTCCGTGTCAGCAACTTTCACGTGGGTCATCTGGTGCAGGAAGTGCTGGACGGCCAAAGCGGCAACGCCGAAAGCAACGCCACCGCGCTCAGCTGGCGGTTTCTGGGCGCGCCTGTGGAATGGATGCGCTCTGATCGCAACCACATAGAACAGATCCTTCTGAACCTTGTGGGCAATGCGATCAAATTCACCCAAGGAGGGCGGGTCGAAATCGAGATAGAGAACTTGCTGGAGACGCTGGAATTTCGTGTGATCGACACAGGTATCGGCATCGCAGAAGAAGATCAGGATCGCATTTTTGAGGACTTTGAAAGTACGGGAACCGCAACCGGAGGTACTGGGCTTGGGCTGGGGATCGCGACCCGTCTTGTTAAATTGCTGAAGGGCGAGATCGGATTGGAAAGCACTCTCGGCGAGGGAAGTGTGTTCTGGTTCCGCATTCCCTTGCAGGTGGTTGATGAGCCCGAGCAGGCGTCCCTTGGCGATCAGAAAAACTCTTCGCTATCCGGCCTGAAGATCCTGTTGGCCGAAGACAACGAGATGAACGCCTTTGTCGCGCAGAAAATGCTGGAGAAAGAGGGGCACACGGTTTCCTTGGCGGAAGACGGGTTACAGGCGCTGGACGCTGTGCGGCGCGATACGTTTGACGTGATCCTGATGGACATCAACATGCCACGTATGGACGGTCTGACCGCGACACAAAAGATGCGCAACGACATTGAATCGACCAAGGTAACACCGATATTGGCCTTTTCTGCCAACGTGTTACCCGAAGACAAAGACCGGTTTTTGCAAAACGGGATGGATGGTTTTATCGGCAAACCGATCCAGATGGAAGAACTGCGCTCGGCGCTCGAGGCCGTCACTGTGGGGCATGTGCGTCCGATGATGAAAGGCTCGTCGGCTCAGCTTCCCACCAATGAGGCGCGCGATCTGATGGGCGAGAACTATGACATGTTCCTGACGCGCTTTCGCAACGAAGCGGATACCCTGATCGATTGGATTAAGGCAGGCGACACAGCGCCCGGTGATGTGGAACACCATTGTCACAAGCTGGTCAGCACCGCCGCGATGTTTGGCGCCAAGGATTTTCAAGCGGCGTTGCGCCGCTCTGAAAATGCGGCGAAACGCGGTGATGATGATATGCATCTGAACGCCTTGTGCGAAGTTTGGGAAACCACGCGCAAGACGCTCTAGTTGACCGCAGCCCCCAGCGCCAGCATCCCCAGAACCCGCGCGGCTTCGGCCACATTGGTAATGGTGCTGTCATAGCAGGCGATACCATCGCCAGGCAGCATATAGGGGTCATAGTCATCCCGATCCGCGCGGCGCAGCATATCTTCGATGTCACGTTCGATCACCACGGAAACCCCGGTGACCGGGTTGCGCGACAGCAGTATGGCAGAGCGATGCGCACTTGTGGCGCGGGCGCCGCCTACACAGTTGGTGTCGATCACCGCTTGCATATGACGTGTGCCATAGGGAATTTCGCGGACACTACGGCCGATCGCAGAGGGGGCGTTGCCGGTTGCTGGCTGCGTCAGATTGGACAGGAACAGCGACACACCGGGCGGGCTGATCGGACTGGGTCGCATCAAGTCGTCCTGAAAACACTGGCGCGAGGGTACAAAGATCTGATCACCGGTCAAAAGCATCACATCCACCATATTGCGCCCTTCAAAGACGCCGCGCATGTCGATCTTATAGAGCTTTCCATTGCGCCGCAGCTCTACCGCCGAGATATCAGCATCCGGACGAATGCCACCCGCGTTGCGCAGGGCAGCAGACAAGTTGCGCGCCTCGGTCGAGGCGCCCAGCGCCAGGGCACGGTTGCTGTCGATGGTGCCGCCAACGCCGCCGATCTCTACTTGATGCGGCTCAAACACAGCACCTGAGACGCCAACGCTGACAGAGGCAAAATCAGCGACGCGCACAGAGATCGGCGGTATGGTCTCGTAAAGGCCCGTGTCAATCAGCGCTTGGGCCAAGGCCCGTTCGATCTGTGGCCCGGATCGGCCTTGCGCGCGGATCGAGGGCATGAAGGGCACCTTCAAAGTGCCGTCGCGTGAAATCACGTAGCTGCCGGAAAGTTCTTCGTCGGTGCCAATCCGCACATCCAACAGGTCATTGCGCGTCAGCTTTTCCCCAAGCAGGGTCTCCAGCGCGATGGTCTTGCCAGCAATGCCCCCCCGCAGCGGCAGGCAAGGCACCTGGTTCATATCAACCGAGCGCAGGTACTGATTGTCCTGCGGTGTTGTGATGGCGCGGTATTGCGCCTGATAGGCGTGCCCGCGGCTGACAGGTTCAACATTATAGGGGGTTCGCACGGAGGCACATCCGGCAACGGCGACAAGCGCCAGGGCGGATGCGGCATGTTTAAAATGGCTAATCACTGATCGAATTCCAATTGTGAAGATACTCTTAATATTAAGCGCAAAATCTTAACAAAACCTTCGGCGCCATTGGTGAAAAGCCCTATCCCAACGGGTTGGCGGCGCTGCTTGTGGGCCAAATCCTGACCGTTCGCGAGCCCCTCGGCGCGGCTGTGACGCCTAGAGTGAAGTGACATTCACACGAGGTACACAGTGCACATTTCAAAGGTACATACTGCTTTTCTGACCGGCCTTATGTCGTACGGCGCATCGGAAATCGTGGCCAAGCTCTCGCGGCTGTTTGTGGTCATCGTTATTGCCCGCATGCTGTCCCCCGAGGACATTGGACTTGCCGCAGCGGCCTTTGCAATCTGTGAAACCCTCAAGGCGTTGACCGAGAATGGGGTTGGACAGCGGATCATCGCTGCCAGCGACACGGAACTCGCCGCCGTGACCAAACGGGCGCATTGGATTTTCTGGCGCTGGGCGCTGCTGTTGATGGCAGGTCAGCTGGCGCTGGGGGCCGCGCTTTATGCGCTGGGGTTTCAGGTTGTGGGTGGTTTGGTGGCGATCGCCGCCTTTGAATATCTTTTTATGCCAGGAGGACAGGTGCAGGTCGCCCTGGCAATGCGCGAGGGCAGACATCCCCAAGTGGCCACCATCGCAGGCGTTCAGATCGTCAGCGCGAACGTCTTGACCGTTGCTTTGGCCATTGTTCTGCCCTCGCCAATTGTTCTGATCCTTCCCCGCGTTCTGACGGCTCCGATCTGGTTGGTCGCGGTCAGACGCCTACGTCCCTGGCACAAGGATCAAACGGTTGCCCCTGCCCCTCTGGCCCCCTTTGTCAGCTATGGCCTGCCGGTTCTGGGCGTCGAAGGCGTCAAGGCGCTTCGGCTGCATACCGACAAGCTTGTGGTTGGTCTGCTGTTGGGGGCCGAAGGGCTTGGGCTGTACTTCATGGCCTTTAATGCTGGCCTGAACATTGCCACGTCTTATGCCTGCGCACTGGCCAAGATCGCCTTTGCCCACCTCAGCCAAAGCCTGAAGCTGGATATCGACGCGCGGCACTCCAGCGTCATGAGCCTTTTGATCATCAGCCCCTTCATTGCCGCACAGGCCATTCTCGCGCCGATCTATGTGCCTGTTCTTTTGGGCGACAGCTGGTCTCAGATTGTGCCTGCGGTGTCGATCCTTTGCCTATGCGCGCTGCCCCTGACACTTTGGACCGTTGCCGCCGCGCGGTTGCGCCTGAAGGGACATCCGGAGATCGAACTCGGCGTCGATGCGCTGCTCGTTCTGATGCTCACCCTGTCCGCCGTTGTCACAGCACCGATGGGATTGACAGCCATGGCCATCGGATATGTCGCCACAACCACCTCAATCCTGGTGATCGCGAGCGCTCCGCTGTTCTTCCCAAGTATCGCCAAGTCCATTCAAGAGGTCTGAGAATGCCCAAGTACTCTGTCATCATGCCCTGCCACAACGCTATGGACACGCTGGATGCGGCCATCAGCTCGATTGTCGCGCAAACCCGCTGGGACTGGGAGTTGATTTGTATCGATGACGGCTCGCAGGACGGCACGCTGCAACGGCTGCAAAGCTGGGCAACGACAGACCGCCGCATTCGCGTGATCCATCAAGAGAACTCAGGCCCCAGTGTCGCGCGCAACAAAGGGGCAGCCGCCGCGCAGGGCTCTATTCTGTGTTTCTGTGATGCGGATGATCTGTGGGTCGAGACCAAACTCTCGGTACTGGATCAGGTCTTTGCCGCTTATGAAATCGACGGCACCTATGCGCAAATTGCCTTCTTCAAAACGTTCGGAAAGGCGCAGACCCTGTCGACAGTTGGCCCTGCGCCGTTGTCGATCCCAGAGCTGCTGGGCGAAAACCCTGTCTGCACAATGAGCAATGTTGCGGTGCGTCGCACAGTGTTTGAAACCCACGGCGGGTTTTCCGAAGACTTGGTGCACAACGAGGACCTGGAATGGCTGATCCGGCTGGTTGGGAATGGATGCGCAATCCACCCGATTGACCGTCTTCTGGTTTGGTATCGCACCTCTGCTGGCGGCCTGTCTGCTGACCTTCAGCGCATGGCGCACTCGCGCGACATAGCTCTAAAGACCGCATTGCACTTTGGGTTTGAACCCAGTGCTGCGCAAGAAGCAATTTACCTGCGCTATCTGGCCCGCCGCGCTTTGCGGCTGAAACATGGGCGCAAGATCGCCCGTGGCCTGACGCTCCAGGGTCTAAAAACAAGCCCGCGCGGATTTCTGTTTCCCCTTAGACGTGGCGCAGCCACAGCCATTGCAGCCTTAGTCGCGCCGCTGTTGCCCGCCCCCATCCAACGCAAAATCTCTTTCGGAAAGTGAGGCAAGACATGCATCGAGCAACCATCGTCGTCCCGGCCTTCAACGTCAGCGCAACTCTGGCTGACACGTTGATGTCTCTTAAAAACCAAACCTATCAGGATTTCGAGGTGGTCATAGTTGATGATGGCTCGACCGACGCCACCAAGCAAGTAGCAGAGCCGTTTCTGGACGACCGCCGCTTCTGGTATGTGCATCAGGCCAATCGCGGCCTGTCTGGCGCCCGCAACCGTGGCATAACCGAAGCCAGCGGCGAATTCATCGGGTTTTGTGACGCTGATGACATGTGGCACCCGGACAAATTGCGCCGCCACGTCAAACATTTCGACAACAAGCCGAACGTCGGCGTCAGCTATGCCGGATCGCAGATGATCGACAGCCATGGCCGCAAATTGACGATCCGCCAGTCCCCGCGTCTGCGAAACGTCACCGCAGCGCATATTCTCAAGCGCAACCCGATTGGTAACGGATCCTCTGCGGTCATTCGGCGCGCGGTTTTTGACGATATCGCCTATGTGCACCACGACGCCTATAACGCGTTTTCATATTTCGACGAAACCTTTCGGCAATCCGAAGATATCGAATGCTGGATGCGTATCGCGCTTTTGACCGACTGGGCCTTTGAGGGCATTCGCGGCGCTCTGACCTATTACCGTGTGGCCGCCGAAGGGCTGTCATCGGCAACCGAGCGTCAGTTGGACTCTTGGGAAAATGTCATCGCGAAACACCGCCCCCTGCATCCGGCGTTCTTTGCGCGCCACGAGGCGGCGGCGCGGGCCTATCAACTGCGCTATCTGGCCCGCCGCGCCATCAGCAACGGAGACGGGGTTGCAGCGCGCGCCTATCTGAAACGCGCCTGGGCCTCGTCGCGTGAGCCAATCTGGGCAGAGCCCATCAAGTCCAGCATTACCGCGGCGGCGGCACAGGCCGCGCGCTTCCTGAAAATCGAGCCCCCAGCGCAGAAAGCGCTTGTTAAGGCCCCTGTGCCTAGACTGCGTCACAGATCGCAGCCCCATATTCACTCCATTATTAAGGGAGACTCCTATGAGTAAACCACGCATTGTACATCTATTGGACGACACCACCACCGGCGGGGTGACCCGTGTGGTCGCGCATCTTTGCAACTCCCCAAGGCTTGCCAAACAGGGCCAGCACGAGATCCGCATCATCCCCAAAAACGCAGCGGATGTTCCTGTGATCGAGGCTGATCTTATCGTGTCCCACCTGACAATCAGCTGGCGTGGTCTGGCCGGGTTGATCGCGCTGCGGGCCAAGCATCCAAATATTGCCCTGATCCACGTTGAGCACAGCTATACCCAGAGTTTCACCGCGCTGAATGTGACCAATCGCGAACGTTTCTTTTCACTGCTGCGCACGGCCTATTCGTTGTTTGACACGGTCGTCGGCGTCAGCCGCGCCCAGTACAGTTGGCTTGTGACACGCGATCTTGTGGCCTCGGATCGCTC
>NZ_CAXREH010000132.1:0-20778 GCF_964229375.1 Cognatishimia sp. | reverse complement strand
GAAGAGGTCGAAATGGCCAAAGAGCTGCTGCCGCAGCTTGATCCACAAGCGGTGCTAGAGGGGCATATGACGCCGATCTGGTTTGGCTCTGCGATCAACTCGTTTGGGGTGCAGGAATTAATGCACGGCATCAGCCAATATGGGCCAGAACCGCAGCCGCAATCGGCCGAGCCGCGTCAGATGGCCCCCGAAGAAAAGAAAGTCGCAGGCTTTGTTTTCAAGGTACAGGCCAACATGGATCCCAAGCATCGTGACCGTGTGGCCTTTGTGCGCATGGCCTCGGGCCACTTCAAGCGTGGCATGAAACTGACCCATGTGCGCACGAAAAAGCCCATGGCCATCAGCAACCCAGTGCTGTTTCTGGCCTCGGACCGCGAGCTGGCGGAGGAGGCCTGGGCGGGTGACATCATCGGCATCCCGAACCACGGGCAATTGCGCATCGGTGACACGCTGACCGAGGGCGAGGCGCTGCGCGTCACCGGTATCCCGTCATTTGCGCCTGAACTTTTGCAGGGTGTGCGCGCGGGCGATCCGATGAAAGCCAAACATCTGGAAAAGGCCCTGATGCAATTTGCCGAAGAAGGCGCGGCCAAAGTGTTCAAACCTTCGATCGGTTCCGGCTTTATCGTCGGCGTCGTTGGCGCACTTCAGTTCGAAGTGCTCGCCAGCCGGATCGAGATGGAATACGGCCTGCCTGTGCGGTTTGAGGCCAGCCAGTTCACCTCTGCCCGTTGGGTGCACGGCGAGCGGGATGCGGTCGAGAAATTCGCCAATGCCAATAAGCAGCACATCAGTCACGACAATGACGGCGATATCGTCTATCTGACGCGGCTTCAGTGGGACATCGACCGCGTCGGGCGCGATTATCCTGATGTGACGCTGAGTGCGACCAAAGAGATGATGGTGTAAGATTTGGCGCGCTGGGGTATCGTTTCAACGATCAAGGCTCCAGCCGCCGACATTCTGCGCTTTGTCGCCTATCACCTTGATCTTGGCGCAGCGCGGATCGCGATCTGTCTGGACGACGACACCCCCGACGCCTTTGATGCGCTGAATGCGCATCCAAACTGCGTCGCGATCCAGACCGACAGGCCCTATTGGCTTGAGACCTGCGGCTATGTTCCCAAGAAACATCAGGTCCGCCAGATGCAAAACGCGTCGCGTGTTTATGCCGAAGCAACCGATCTGGACTGGCTGGCGCATATTGATGTGGATGAGTTTTTGTGTCCGACAGATACGCCGATCTCAATCGCTTTAGACACCCTACCGCCCGCCTCACCCTGCGCGCGCATGTCACCCTGCGAAAGCCTGTGCACCGAGGATCACCTTGGCCTTGATCCGGCGATCACCTTTTGCAAGGCACGCCCCAAAGACACGCCTGCAAACAAAGCCCGCGAGGCAGAGATCTATCCCACCTTCGGGGGGATGTTCAAAGACGGGTTTATCAGCCACACGGCAGGCAAGCTTTTTGTACGCACCGGACGCGATAAGGTGCAGTTTGGCATCCACCGCGCCTTTGATCTGAAATCGGACGGATCAAAACTGGACCTGCCAGATGTCGCGCTGGATCAGGTCGAGCTGTGCCACCGCCACGTGGAAAGCTGGGAGAAATGGCTGCGCATCATGGAGTTCCGTCTGACGCGCGGATCCTATCGTGAAGAGCTGGGGAAAAACATCGACCCCGCCTCTGGTCGCGTGTCCCGCCATGTTATGTTCAAATCTCTGCTCGCAAGCGACGAAACCGACCTGCGTGCTTTCTTTGAAGAGGTCTGTTTGGCCACGCCAGAGCTGCTTTCTCGGCTTGAACACCACGGGCTCTTGCGGCAATACGCTCTCGAGCTTTCACGGAAGGTTCAGAAACACTTTCCCGATTTCGTGGTATAGTGTTTCCAAACCCTAAACAATGTGCGTGGTAATTGTCGCACGGACTGCAATCTTAGCGGTCGCAAAAACTAGGGGCTGGACCCCCAAAGTTCAGTCATATAACCCCTGCCACAACGTGTGCATACGGCGCACTTTCGACGCTGCTTTGAGACGGTAGCATCCACAAAAAATGGATACAGATGACAAAATTTTCCGACCTTGATCTGAACCCCAAGGTTCTCAAAGCCGTCGAAGACGCGGGCTATGAAAGCCCGACCCCTATCCAAGCCGGTGCCATTCCACCTGCCCTTGAGGGTAAGGATGTTCTTGGCATCGCGCAGACTGGTACTGGCAAAACCGCCAGCTTCACCCTGCCCATGATTTCGCTTCTGGCCCGCGGCCGCGCTCGGGCGCGTATGCCACGGTCTTTGGTGCTGTGCCCAACCCGCGAGTTGGCCGCACAGGTGGCAGAGAACTTTGATGCCTATTCCAAGAATCTGAAGCTGACCAAAGCGCTGCTCATCGGTGGCGTCAGCTTTAAAGAGCAGGAAGCCATCATCGACAAAGGCGTCGATGTTCTGATTGCAACACCGGGTCGCCTTTTGGACCATTTCGAGCGTGGCAAACTGATCCTGTCTGACGTGAAGGTCATGGTTGTCGACGAAGCGGACCGGATGCTGGACATGGGGTTCATCCCCGACATCGAACGCATCTTCGGCCTGACCCCGTTCACCCGCCAGACCCTGTTCTTCTCGGCCACGATGGCGCCAGAGATTGAGCGGATCACGGATACTTTCCTGTCGGCCCCAACCCGTGTGGAAGTGGCACGTCAGGCGACCGCATCCGAGAATATCGAACAAGGCGTGGTCATGTTCAAAGCCAGCCGTCGAGACCGCGAAGGCAGCGAGAAACGCAAAGTTCTGCGCGAGCTGATCAAGCTTGAGGGCGACACTTGCACCAACGCGATCATCTTCTGTAACCGCAAGACCGACGTGGATATCACTGCGAAATCCATGAAGAAATACGGGCTAAACGCGGCCCCTATTCACGGGGATCTGGATCAGTCTCAGCGTATGAAGACGCTCGATGATTTCCGCAACGGTGAGCTGCAGTTCCTTGTGGCCTCTGATGTGGCGGCGCGCGGACTGGACATTCCTGATGTGACCCATGTGTTCAACTTCGACGTTCCGGGCCATGCCGAGGACTATGTTCACCGGATCGGACGCACCGGCCGTGCTGGTCGTTCGGGCAAAGCTGTGATGATCTGTTCGCCGCGCGACGAAAAGGCCTTTGATGCCGTCGAAGCGCTGATCCAGAAAGAGATCCCACGTATCGAAAACCCGGTGAAGCCGGCAGAGCGCAAACCGCGCAAGCCAAAGGCCGAGGAAACCGTGTCCGAGCCGCGTGAAGCGCGCAAGGAAGAGACTCCGGTGAAAGAAACCAACGGCAAGCCGCAAAACCGCGGCCGCGGTGGGCGTGGTGATCGCCGTCGTGATGACAATGTGGTGGGCATGGGCGACCATATGCCAAGCTTTATCGCGCTCAGCTTTGACGAGCGTCGCGCAAGCTAAACCGCCGGATAATCAAACAAAAAACCCTCCTTTTCAGGAGGGTTTTTTATTTCTGTCAGATGCTTAGCTCATTCGACTGATAATAATGGTGACTTCCGGCTTCTTGCCAATTTCACCCATGGCCGAGTTTCGCAAGACGCGACGCAGCCCTTCAGTAAGCTTGTCATCATCGGCCAGAGTCTTCTCTCCGGCGCGACCCAGAAACTGGCTCAGGTCTTCTTCCAGCACGTCCACCACAGGTGCAAAGCTGCTGCCCTGCTCTGGCAGACCCATCAGTTCAACCCACGGCTCGCCCAAAGGCTCGTCGTCTTCGTCCAGGATCACATTCACAACCGCATGACCATTCAAAGCCATCCGGATCCGGTCGCGCACAATGCCGTCCAGCGCCCCGACTTTGACGCGCCCGTCCAGATAGGTGCGCCCAGTCTCGACATATTCGGTGACTTTGGGCGCAGCCCCTGTCAGATCCAGCATGGTGCCATTTACGGCAACAACGCTCGCGCGTCCTTTGGCTTCGGCGCGTTTGGCATGCTCTCGCAGGTGGCGGTGCTCGCCATGCATTGGAATGACCATCTTCGGGTTCACAATGTCATGCAGCCGCTCTAGATCTGGGCCGTTGGCATGCCCTGACACGTGATACAGACCCGAGCTGTCGTCGACCACATCAACGCCCATCTCGGACAGTTGGTTCACGATACGGATCACACCCTTTTCGTTGCCCGGAATGGTTTTCGAACTGAACAGGAACAGATCGCCCTCTTTCAGGGTCATACCGTTGTGCTTGCCACGCGCCAGCTGCGCCGTTGCAGCGCGACGCTCGCCTTGCGATCCTGTAACCAGCAGCATCAGGTTCTCGCGCGGGATGTTCTGAGCATCCTCGGGGCTGACGACGGTCGGAAAATCGCTGAGCACGCCGGTTTCAATCGCCGCCTCGATCATCCGGCGCATCGCGCGGCCCATCAGACAGATAGACCGCCCTGCCCGTTGGCCTGCTTCGGCCAATGTTTTCACCCGCGCCACGTTTGAGGCGAACGTCGTTGCCGCCACCATCTGCGGCGCCGCCGCAACCAACTTTTCGATCTCTGGTCCCACGGTTGCCTCGGACCGGCCTTCATGTCGCGAGAACACATTGGTTGAGTCACACACCAACGCCTGCACTCCACCCTTGCTGACAGAGGCCCAGAGGTCCGCGTCAAACGGCTCGCCCACCACTGGTGTTTCATCCAGTTTGAAATCGCCGGTGTGAATGACGCGCCCTGCCGGGCTGTCGATCACCAAAGCACCGCTTTCAGGGATGGAGTGGCTGACAGGCAAGAACCCAACCGAGAATGGCCCCGCCTGCACGGTTTCAGGCCATGCCGATACGGTTTTCACCGCCTCATCGGGCTGGCCATGATCCACCATCTTGCGACGCGCCAGATTGGCGGTAAATGTGCGGGCATAAACCGGCACGCCAAGTTGGTCCCAGAAATGTCCAACGGCGCCGATGTGATCTTCGTGGCCGTGGGTGATAAAGATCGCCTCTAGCCGCTCTTTGTTTTCGATCAGCCAGCGCATGTCGGGGAAGATCAGATCGACGCCAGGCGACGTTTCCATATCGGAAAAGGTCACGCCCAGATCCACCAGGATCAATCGCTCTGCGCCTTGCTTTCCGTGGCCATAAACATAGGCGTTCATACCAATTTCGCCCGCCCCTCCGAGGGGCAGGTACACTAGTCTTTCACTGCTCATAAGGTGTCAGTTTTCCTTGTTGTAATCATAGATCACGGTCAAACCGTGCATCGTTAAGTCGTCTTCGAATGCGTCAAACAACGCAAAGCTCTGTTGGAACAACGGGGCGAGCCCCCCCGTGGAAATCACTTTCATCGGCCGGTCACGCTCGGCTTTGATGCGGTCGCAGATCTCGCGCACGAGACCGACATAGCCCCAGAACACACCCGACTGCATGCAGGCCACAGTGTTGGTCCCAATGACTTTCTGTGGCTTGGCGATGTCAATATGAGGTAGGGCCGCTGCCGCCTGGTGCAAGGCCTCAAGGCTAAGATTGACGCCAGGTGCGATCACGCCGCCAACATAGGCGCCATCCTTAGAGACGACGTCAAATGTCGTCGCTGTGCCAAAATCGACCACGATCAAATCCCCACCATGGCGATTAAAGGCCCCTGCCGTGTTCACCAGACGGTCTGGCCCGACAATGGTGCCCTCGTCGACCCGGGGATCCACTGGCAGATGGCAGTCTGATTTTCCAACCACCAAGGGGCGGCAATCAAAGAACCGGTCGGCAAACACACGCAGGTTGAAAACCACGCGCGGGACGGTGGACGAAATGATGACGTCCTTGATGTCCAGCTCAAGTTCATAGTGTTTGATCAGCGTCGAGAACCACGTGAAATAGGCATCTGCGGTCCGCGCGTGGTGCGTCGACGTCCGAAGAGTGCACAGAAACTTCTCCCCGTCCCAAATCGAGAACACAGTGTTTGTATTGCCGCAATCGATCGCAAGAAGCATCAAGCTGCCCTCTTAGAAAAACACATCAGCCGCCGGGATCGCCACAGCGCCTTTGGGCGTGTTCAACACGAGATTGCCCTCGTTGTCCACAGTCTCAAAGGTTCCGGACCATTCCTCGCGCATGGTCCGCGCGGTGATAACTTCACCGATTTTCGCAGCCCGCGACAGCCAGGCCGCACGGATGGGCTCAAACCCATAGGTCGCAATCTGGGTCTCCCAATGGGCGAAATTGGGTGCGAGCACATTCAGGAACTCTTCTGGCGACACCAGCACCCCCGTTTCAGACAACAGCGACACAGGCCGCGTGGCCCAGGCCTCGACCTCTCCGACGTCAGGGGCTGCGGCAAGGTTCACCCCCATGCCGATGGCAATGTGGCTGATGATACCGCCCGGGCCGCCTGCGCTTTCAAGCAGGATGCCGGCGACCTTGCCACCATTTAGCAAGATGTCATTGGGCCATTTCAGAGAAAAGCGCGCGCCTTGTCCGGTGACGTCGCTCAGCGCATCGTGCAAGGCCAGGGCTGCAACAAAGCTGCGCTTGGCCATTTCTGAAGCCTGGGCCGCAGGACGCATGACGAGCGAGCCTGCAAAGTTTCCTTCTGGATGCGTCCAAACTCGACCGCGGCGACCGTGCCCCGCAGTTTGGCGCAGCCCCAGTATCCAAGTGGGCCCTGCCAGATCTGACGCGATACGCGCGGCTTCAGCGTTGGTGCTGTCGACCTCGGGCAACACCCGACGCGCGTATCCTTCTGGCCACTCACGCATTTCTTATGCTCCGTATTCTCAAAAGCAAAGGGCGTGCTTTTTGAAAGCACGCCCTTCAAAACAGTCTTTGCGTGCCGTTAGTTGACGAGTGCCGCTGCTGCGACCTGCGCCAGTGTCTCGATACCAAAGAGGTTGATCACACCAAACAGCATTACCGCTGCCGACCCCATCAAGAAGGCTCCCAGAACCGGGCTGCGGTTCTTGTCCAGGCTTTCCTGTTCTTCGCCAAAGTACATGAAGTACACAAGGCGCAGATAATAGAAGGCCCCGATCACCGACGCGATCACACCAGCCACCGCCAGCCACGCCAGTCCCGCGTCATACGCTGCGCGCAGGACATAGAACTTGCCGAAGAACCCGACCAGTGGCGGAACACCCGCCAACGAGAACAGCAGGATCAGCATCGCAAGCGCTTTGCCCGGCTCGCGTTTCGCATACATGTTCAGCGCATCAATCTTGCTAACCGGCATCCCGTCTTTTTCCATAGAAAGGATGAAGGCAAAGGTGCCGACGTTCATCGTTACGTAGATCGCCATATAGATCAGCATCGCCTGCACGCCAAAGGCCGTGCCAGCCGCCAGACCCATCAGAGCAAAGCCCATATGCGCGATCGAAGAATATGCCATCAGACGCTTGATGTCGCGCTGGCCGATCGCCGCCACCGCGCCCAGATACATGGACAGGACAGACAAAAGCGCAACGATCTGCTGCCAGTCGCCAACCACGCCGCCAAAGGCATCATGCACAACGCGGGCAAACAACCCCATCGCGGCCATCTTTGGCGCTGTAGCGAAAAACGCTGTGATCGGGGTTGGTGCGCCTTCATAGACGTCAGGCGTCCACATGTGGAACGGAACCGCCGACACTTTGAAGGCCAGACCGGACACGATAAAGACCAGACCGAACAACAGACCAAGTGGCGTGCTGCCTGTTCCGACCGCTTCGATGATGCCTGCAAAATTCGTGGTGCCTGCAAAGCCGTAAACCAGCGACGAACCATAGAGCAGCAGACCAGACGACAGCGCCCCCAGTACGAAATACTTCATGCCAGCTTCGGTCGAGCGCACAGAGTCACGACGCAGCGATGCCACCACGTAGAGCGACAGGGACTGCAGCTCGAGGCCCATATAAAGCGCCATCAGGTCTCCGGCAGAGACCATCACCATCATACCGACAACGGCCAGCGCCACCAGCAGAGGGTATTCAAACCGCAGGATGCCACGGCGAGACATATAGTCCTGCCCCATCACCAGTACGGCGGCAGCGGACAACAGGATCGTCACCTTGGCAAACCGCGAGAAGGCATCGTCGTTGTACATGCCGTTGAACGCTGTTTGCGTGCCGCCCTCGCCCAGACCAATCCAGGCCGCCATCAGGACAAACACCAAGGATGTCACCCAGGTAAGCAGACCCGCAAGCCCGTCTTTGCCTGTGTAAACCGCGCCTACCAGCGCGACCATCGCATAGATTGCCAGCAGGATTTCCGGCAGAACGATTGTAAGATCAGCAGAGATCATTTCAGATCACCCCTTAATGGTCGGCCGCGTGGGTGGCGTCAGCCATATGCGCCACTGCGGTGTCATAGTTTTGGATCAGCGCTTCGACCGAAGGGCCAATGATGTCGGTGATCAGCGATGGGTACACACCCAAGATCAAGGTCATCGCTACCAGCGGTGCAAAGATCCACTTTTCACGAACGGTCATGTCTTTGATGGTCTTGAGGCTCTCTTTGATCAGGTCGCCCATAACGACCCGACGATAGAGCCACAGCGCGTAGGCTGCAGAGAAGATCACGCCCGAGGTCGCAATCGCTGCAATCCAGGTGTTTTTCTGGAACGCGCCCATCAGCGTCAGGAATTCGCCAACAAAGCCAGAGGTCCCCGGCAGGCCGACGTTCGCCATCGTAAAGAACATGAAGATCAGCGCATAGGCTGGCATCCGGTTCACAAGGCCTCCGTATGCGTCGATCTCACGGGTATGCATCCGGTCATAGATCACGCCGACACAGAGGAAGAGCGCACCAGAGATAAAGCCGTGGCTGAGCATCTGGAAGATCGCGCCATCGATACCCTGTTGGTTCACAACAAAGATCCCCATGGTCACATAACCCATGTGGGCAACCGATGAATAGGCAATCAGCTTTTTCATGTCTTCCTGAACCAGCGCCACCAGCGAGGTATAGACGATCGCGATTGCAGACATCCACAGAACCAGGTCGGACAGAACTTCGGACCCGATTGGGAACATCGGCAGGCTAAAGCGCAAGAAGCCATAGCCCCCCATCTTCAGCAGGATCGCCGCCAGAACCACAGAGCCGGCCGTTGGCGCCTGAACGTGTGCATCAGGCAACCAGGTGTGAACCGGCCACATCGGCATCTTGACCGCGAAAGAGGCAAAGAACGCCAAGAACAGCAATGTCTGAAGCCCACCCACGATATGCACGCCAAGGATCGAGAAGCTCTCGGAGGCAAAGGTGTGGTTCATCAGGGTTGGAATGTCGGTCGTACCCGCATCGGCAAACATCGCCACCATCGCAACCAGCATCAGGACGGACCCGAGGAAGGTATAGAGGAAGAACTTAAAGCTCGCGTAGATCCGGTTTTTGCCACCCCAGATACCGATGATCAGGAACATCGGGATAAGGCCTGCCTCAAAGAACAGATAGAAGAGCACCAGATCCAAGGCCATAAAGACGCCCAGCATCAGGGTTTCCAGCAACAGGAACGCGATCATGTACTCTTTGACGCGGTGCTTCACATCCCAAGAGGCCGCAATCGTCAGCGGCATCATGAAGGTGGTCAGCATCACAAAGAGAACAGAGATCCCGTCAACGCCCATCTTGTATTGCAGCCCCAAGAGCCATTCACGCTCTTCGACGAACTGCATTCCGGTGTTATCGGGATCAAATTCGGCCAGAATGAACAGCGACAGCAGGAACACTGCCGACGTGGTGATCAGAGCAACCCATTTCGCATTGCGCTGCGCCGAGGCATCGTCACCGCGTGCAAAAACCAGCAGCACGGCTGCCCCAAGCAGGGGAACGAATGTCACGATGGAAAGAAGGTTATCCATTAGTTGGATCCTCCGGAGAAAGTCATCCAGGTGACGAGAACGGCGATGCCGATCACCATGGCGAATGCGTAAGTAAAGATGTAGCCCGACTGCGCGCGGCCAGCGAGTTTGGTGAAGAAGGGCACAACGCCCATCGCAACACCATTAAGGAAGCCATCGATGACCGATCCATCCCCGCGTTTCCACAGGAAGCGCCCCAACACTTGCGCAGGACGCACGATCAGGAAGTCATAGATCTCGTCGAAGTACCATTTGTTCAGCAGGAACAGATACAGCGGCCGCTGGCTCTCTGCCACTTTGCGCGGCATGGACGGATCCCAGATATAGAACCACAGCGCCACGATCAGACCCAAGGCCATCGACACAAACGGCGCCAGCTTGACCCATGTTGGAACATAGTGGGCTTCGTGCAGGATGGTGTTCTCAGGCTTGATATAGATCGCCGCCTCACCCGGTGCATCCGCCATGACATATTTCAGCTTAGAGGCCTTTGGATTGTTCTCGGCAACCTCTTTGGCCAGATCCTTTGCAGGCTCTTCATAGTGGCCGCCAAAGAAGGACACCACCTCGTTGGTTTTCCCAAAGAAGCTTGAGTACCAGAGCATCCCGGACAGCACCGCGCCCAAGGACAGAACGCCCAGTGGGATCAGCATGACACGTGGGCTTTCATGCGCATGGTCGTGCGTGTGCTTGTCGCCCCGTGGGGTGCCATAGAAGGTCAGGAAGATCAGGCGCCAGCTGTAGAAAGATGTGAACAGCGCCGCCACAACCAGCATCCAGAAGGCATAACCGTTGCCCGCAGCAAAGGCTGATTCAATCACCGCGTCCTTGGAAATAAAGCCCGCAAAGCCGAATGGAACACCGCCCAGCGTGAACAGCATGGTTGGAACACCAACACCGGTGATCGCCAGCGTGCCCAGCATCATCGCCCAGAAGGTATAAGGCAGCTTTTTCCGCAGACCGCCATAGTTCCGCATGTCTTGTTCGTGGTGCATACCGTGGATCACAGACCCTGCGCCCAGGAACAGCATCGCCTTAAAGAACGCGTGTGTGAACAGGTGGAACATCGCGACCGAATAAACGCCAACGCCTGCGGCTACGAACATGTAACCCAGCTGCGAACAGGTCGAATAGGCGATCACGCGTTTGATGTCGTTTTGCACAAGGCCGACGGTCGCAGCAAAGAAGGCTGTGGTCGCGCCAAGGAAGGTCACAAACGCCATCGCCTCTGGTGCGAATTCCATGATCGGAGACATGCGGCATACAAGGAAAACACCCGCGGTCACCATGGTCGCCGCGTGAATCAGCGCCGACACAGGCGTCGGGCCTTCCATCGCGTCAGGCAACCATGTGTGCAGGATCAACTGAGCCGATTTGCCCATCGCGCCAACAAACAACAGGAAGGCAATCAGGTTGGCCGCGTTCCAGTCTGTCCACAGGAAACGCACGGTGGTTTCCGCAAGCTCGGGACCGAAGGTGAAGATCACGTCAAAGCTGATGCTGTCGGTCAGCATGAACAGCGCAAAGATCCCCAGCGCAAAGCCAAAGTCGCCAACCCGGTTGACCACAAAGGCTTTGATCGCCGCAGCACCCGCGCTTTGCTTTTTCCAGTAAAAGCCAATCAGCAGATAAGACGCGACACCCACGCCTTCCCAGCCAAAGAACATCTGAACAAGGTTGTCAGAGGTCACCAGCATCAGCATCGCAAAGGTGAAGAAGCTGAGATAGGCAAAGAAGCGCGCTTTATAGTTCTGGTCGTCGCCGAAATTCTCGTCATGCGCCATGTAGCCAAAGGAATACAGGTGCACGAGTGCAGAGACCGTCGTGATGACGATCAGCATGGTGGTAGTCAGACGGTCGACCCGAATGGACCAGGTCGTATCAAGCGATCCCGATTGAATGAAGTTCAGGATATGTACCGCAGTGTCCAGATCGGCCCCTTGCAGGAACACAACCCAGCTGAGCAGTGCCGCAAGGAACAACAGGCCTGTTGTGACATATTGTGCGGCGGTCTCGCCGATATAGCGCCAGCCAAACCCTGCGATTAGGGCACCGATGAGCGGCGCGAATAAGATTACCTTAAAGATCATCAAATCAGCCTTTCATCACGTTGACGTCTTCGACCGCGATTGTGCCGCGGTTTCTAAAGAAGCTGACCAGGATCGCCAGACCAATCGCCGCCTCGGCGGCTGCAACGGTCAGAACAAACAGGGTGAACACCTGCCCGACCAGATCCCCGTGGCCAACCACGGAAGAACTAAACGCCACCAGGTTGATATTCACCGCCAAAAGCATCAGTTCGATTGACATCAACAGGATGATCACATTCTTCCGGTTCAAAAAGAGCCCGAAGATGCCGATGACGAAAAGCGTCGCCGCCACCGTTAGGTAATGTTCAAGTCCGATCATCTCCGCCTCTCTTATTTCTTGCGGTCGTTATTATCGCGGCGCCGATTGCAACAGCAACGGCTATCCATCCCCACCAAGCCATTTACAGTCCCTGCCCCGGCTTCACATCTTTCAGTTCCATGGCTGCGCTTGGATCGCGCCACATCTGCTCCAACACGTTCTGACGCTTGATGTCGCGGCGGTGGCGCAGTGTCAGCACAATCGCGCCAATCATCGCCACCAGCAGGATCAGGCCCGCCAGTTGGAAAAGCATGAAATATTGATCATAAATCAGCAGACCCAGCGCTGCTGTATTGGTGACCCCCTCTGGCGTCACAGCTTCGCGTAGGGCTTGCGCGTTTTCAGCCTCGGTCCAGGCGCCGAAGGCCAGCCCGAATTGCATCAACAGAACCACACCGATCAGCAAGGCAATCGGCAGATACTGCGCCATGCCCGCCTTGAGTTCGGCAAAGTCCACATCCAGCATCATTACCACAAAGAGGAACAGTACGGCGACCGCTCCGACGTAGACGATGATCAACAGCATCGCGACGAATTCCGCCCCCAACAGCACGAACAGCCCTGCCGAGCTTAGGAATGACAGGATCAGCCACAGTACAGAGTGTACCGGGTTCTTGCTGATGACGGTGAACAAGCCACCTGCGACCACCGAGATCGCAAATAGATAAAAGGCAAAAGCAGCGATGGTCATGACTCATCTTCCTCAGTGTCTGCCAGAACCTCTTGCGCGATCTCCATCACGCGGGTCATGGCGGGAATGCCGGCGAACATGGACATCTGCCCAATGCACTCGACAACTTCTTGTTTCGTGGCGCCGGCTTCCATCAGATGCCGGACTGTCAAACGGATTTGGCTGTCTGCCTGCCCACCTAGTACGGTCAGGGCCGCCAGGGTAAGCAGCAGACGCGTTTTCGCGTCCAAGCCGTCTTTGTTCAACGCATTGCCAAAAAACATTTCCATCATGTCTTTGGGCATGGTTGGCCAAAGGTTCTCAAACCCTTTGGGCGTAAACGACTCAAGCGCAGGGTTCATGGCCTTGGCCATGTCCTGATACTGCGCGATCATCGCTTCAAAAGGGTTCTGCGGCTCGCTCATCGGTAAGGCGCATCCAGTTCCAGATTGCGGGCAATTTCAGCTTCCCAGCGATCGCCGTTAGCAAGCAGTTTTTCCTTGTCGTAAAACAGCTCTTCGCGGGTTTCTGTGGCAAATTCGAAATTCGGACCTTCGACAATTGCATCCACAGGGCACGCTTCCTGACAGAAGCCGCAATAGATGCATTTGGTCATATCGATGTCATAGCGCGTTGTCCGGCGGCTGCCGTCCTCGCGTGGCTCTGCATCGATTGTAATCGCCTGCGCCGGGCAGATCGCTTCACACAGCTTACAGGCAATGCAGCGCTCTTCGCCGTTTGGATAGCGGCGCAGCACGTGCTCACCGCGAAAACGCGGGCTGAGTGGCCCCTTTTCGTGCGGATAGTTCAGCGTCGCCTTTGGCGCAAAGAAATACTTCAGACCCAGCTGAAAGCCTTTGATGAAATCGGCCAGCAGAAAGTACTTCGCGGCGCGGGTATAGTCGATGTTCGCCATGTTAGCCTCCGATCGCCCAGCGAGCATACGCACCGCCAAAGGCTTCAAATTTTGCAAGGAACGCCACAACAACAACCCAGATCAGGGACATCGGCAGGAAGACTTTCCAACCAATGCGCATCAGCTGGTCATAGCGATAGCGCGGGGTGATTGCCTTAACCATCGCGAAGACAAAGAAGAAGAAGGCCATCTTGCCGACCATCCAAAGTGGGCCGTCACCGATCAGGCTTGGGATTGGGGACAGCCAGCCGCCAAAGAACAAAAGGGACGTCAGCGCGCACATCAGGAAGATGGCGATATATTCGCCCGCCATGAACAGCAGGAACGGCGTTGAGGAATATTCCACCTGATAGCCAGCAACCAGTTCCGATTCCGCTTCGGGCAAGTCAAACGGCGGACGGTTAGTTTCCGCCAAGGCCGAGATGAAGAACAGGAAGACCATCGGGAAGTGTGGCAGCCAGTACCAGCTAAAGAAGCCGTAATCGCCGTTTTGCGCCTGCACGATGTCACCAAAGTTCATCGAGCCGGTCGAGATGATGATGCCGATGATAATCAGGCCGATCGACACCTCGTAAGAGATCATCTGAGCCGCCGAGCGCAGCGAGCCAAGGAACGGGTACTTCGAGTTGGAGGCCCAACCGCCCATGATGACGCCGTAGACTTCCAGCGAAGACACCGCAAAGACATAGAGGATCGCGACGTTGATGTCAGACAGCACCCATGTGTCGTTGAACGGGATCACCGCCCAGGCGATCAGCGCAAGGACAAAAGACGTCAGCGGCGCCAGCATAAAGACCGTCTTATCCGCCCCCGCAGGGACAACGATCTCTTTCACAACATATTTCAACGCGTCAGCGACCGTCTGGAGCAAGCCCCACGCGCCAACCACGTTCGGGCCACGGCGCATTTGCACAGCAGCCCAGATCTTGCGGTCTCCGTAAACCAGAAACAGCAATGAGATCATAACAAATGCCACAACCGCCAGCACCTGGGCGACGATGATCACGCCTATTCCGAGGGGGGTGGTAAGAAATTCAGCCATAGGTCCTCACACCGTGGGTATTCCGTTTTCTTCGCAGGCCGCGACAGTGACTTCAGCGTCAATCGTCTTTAGCCCACGGGGCAAGGATGGCGATACGGTGTAAACCGCATCTCCGAGCCATGTCTCGCCCTCGATTTCAATTGTTGTGCGCACGTGGCGCGCAAATCCAAAGCCGCGGATCAGCGCATATTGCGCGGCCGCACATTCCGCATAGTCATCCAGCGCTTCGGGATCGCCAGCGTTTTGCATTTCCACGTGGAAATTCACCAGATCACCATCCAAAAGCGATGTCTGAATGCCATCGTAGGACGGCGATAGATCCGTCGCCTCGCGGCTGACCGACGACTCCTGCATCGCACAAGCCGACAGGCCAGCGACAAGCGCTGGCACCATCAGAGCGTTATGCAGGGTGACGGTCATTCAGACTTACTCCGCAGCCAGTGGCGCGTCTTTGCGCGCTTTGGCGTTCGCCGATAGTTCGGCCATCAGGGTCGAGGCACGTGCAATCGGGTTGGTCAGATAGAAATCATTGATCGCATTGCGGAAATCAGCATTCCCCAGAGCATCCGACGGCAGATCTTCGCCTTCGTTTTCAATGACTTCGTCGATCTTCTTCAGATGCGGCACTTCGCTTACCAGCGCGTTGCGCAACTGTGCAAGGCTGTCAAACGGCAAGGTCGCGTCCAGCTCTGCGGACAGAGCCCGCAGGATCGCCCAGTTTTCTTTCGCCTCGCCCGGCGCAAAATTCGCCCGCATCGCAAGCTGAGGGCGGCCTTCGGTGTTCACGAACAGACCGTTTTCCTCGGTATAGGCGGCCCCCGGCAGGATCACATCCGCGCGCATCGCGCCCCGATCACCGTGAGAACCCTGATAGACCACGAATGGGCCTTGATCGATATCGACTTCGTCTGCGCCCATGTTGAAGATGACCTCGGCACCCTCGGTGGCCGCCAAAAGCCCACCCTCGGTGACCGCGCCCACATCCATCGCACCAACGCGGCTTGCGGCGGTGTGCAGAACCATCAGTTTGGACTTGGTTTCCGTCGCCAATTGTTGCGCCGCCGCCAAAACGGCCAGACCGTCGGCTTCGCTTAGCGCGCCTTGGCCGACGATGACGACCGAAGGAACCTCTAGAACCGGACCGTGCTTGGTGCCCAGCATCGCTGCCAGAGCTTTCCGATCTGTGCCCGCGTGGTGATAGTCATAGGTCAGATCAACCGCTTCGCCGACCAGACCAACATTGGCACCGTTGATCCAAGACTTGCGGATCCGCGCGTTCAGAACCGGTGCCTCGACACGCGGGTTGCTACCAACCAGCATGATATATTTCGCTGCATCGATATCCTCGATGGACGCAGTGCCCACGTAACCCGCACGGTTGCCAATCGGAAGGCGCGCGTTGTCCGTCCGGCATTCCACGTTACCGCCCTGCCCCTCGATCAGGGTTTTCAGCGCATAAGCCGCCTCAACAGACACAAGATCACCAACCAGACCGGCGATTTTCTTGCCCTTCATGGCCGCAGCCACTTTGCTGAGCGCTTCTGGCCAGCTGGCCGGACGCAGTTTACCGTTTTCACGCACGTAAGGGCGATCCAGACGCTGGCGACGCAGGCCGTCCCAGACGAAACGGGTTTTATCGGAAATCCACTCTTCGTTCACGCCATCATGGTTGCGTGGCATGATCCGCATGACCTCGCGACCCTTTGTGTCGACGCGAATGTTGCTGCCCAACGCGTCCATCACGTCGATGGTTTCCGTCTTGGTAAGCTCCCACGGGCGCGCCGTGAAGGAATATGGCTTGGACGTCAGAGCGCCAACTGGGCAAAGGTCGATGATGTTGCCCTGCAGGTTGCTGTCCAAAGTCTGGTTCAGATAGCTGGTGATCTCGGCATCTTCGCCGCGACCTGTTTGGCCCATCTGGTTGATGCCTGCGACCTCGGTTGTGAACCGCACACACCGCGTGCAGGAAATACAGCGGGTCATCACGGTGCCGACCAGCGGACCAAGATCCAGATCATCCACCGCGCGCTTGGCTTCCTTAAAGCGGGATCCCGACACACCATAGGCCATCGCCTGATCCTGAAGGTCGCATTCGCCACCCTGATCGCAGATCGGGCAATCCAGCGGGTGGTTGATCAGAAGGAATTCCATCACCCCTTCGCGCGCCTTCTTGACCATGGGCGAGTTGGTTTTGACCACCGGTGGCTGTCCCTCTGGGCCGGGGCGCAGATCGCGTACCTGCATGGCGCAGGATGCGGCTGGCTTAGGTGGTCCGCCAACAACCTCGACAAGACACATGCGGCAGTTGCCTGCGATGGACAGACGCTCGTGATAGCAGAACCGCGGAACCTCGACCCCGGCCTGCTCACAGGCCTGGATCAGCGTCAGTGCGCCGTCTACTTCCACTTCTTGCTCGTCAATGATGATCTTGCGTAGGTCTGACATTCTTAGTTGGCCCTTAACAGCCTGCCAATTTGGCTGGATTTTGCGATTTCTGCGTGCCCAAGCGCGCAATAAGTAGCGGGGTCGCCTTTAACGACACCGTTGTCTTTCATGTAGGCTTCGCCTTCGCTGCGCATCGCAGCTTTGTTGGCTTCGCTTGTGCGGAATGCGTCGATTTCCTCGGCGGAATAGCCCAGCCCTTTTGCTTCGTTCTGAATCGAATTCAGACGCAGAGCTGCGCGCACCATACGTGCGGAAATTTCTGGGCAGGTCTCGCGGATCTCATTGGCGATGCCAATGGACAGCAACCCGTTCCAGACAGAATACACATCTTTCAAATCCTGCTTCGCCTGCGCTGCACCCGCAGCGGCGATCATTCCCAATACCAACATCATGCGCATGTTTTTTCTCCTTCCATGGCAATCGCCTCCTGCGCAGTTGCGCAAGAAGCCCCATGTCCAAAGGAAAAACCGGGCGTTGTTATGCAATAACACGCAGCTTTCCCGCGCAAATCGGCGCGAGATTGCCCAGTGTCGGCAAGGATTGACCCAGGATATGAAACAATCAAGCTCACGGACGGCACTGCCCCTTCAAAGTCAGCGTGTCACGATTAACTTGTGTATCTGCGGCCTCATCGCTTGGCGCGATCTCCCATTTAATATTGGAAGTGCCGAAATTCTCGATGCAGTATTCGGTGCCACCATAGTGCGCTGCGCCTTTTGCTCCGGCGAGCGAGCGCGACACGGGGCCTGCGTTAACGGTAAAGAAGCTGCGGTCATCTTTGTCGACACGCTTGGCGCTGATCCGCATCCGCTGGCCATCAAATCGCAGCCCGTCATCTTTTTTGATGCGGCTACATCCTGACACGGCGGTCAGGGCCAATGCGGCACAAAGGCCAAGAGTTACGACTGAAGTTCTCCGCATAGCGTTTCGCTCCTTACTCCGCTGCAATCGCCGAACGGCGACCTTTTTGCTGGGCCTTGATGCGATCCTCGATTTCTTCGCGGAAGTTGCGGATCAGACCCTGAATAGGCCACGCAGCAGCATCCCCCAGCGCACAGATCGTGTGGCCCTCAACCTGCTTGGTCACATCCCAAAGCATGTCGATTTCCTCGGGATCCGCCTTGCCCTGAACCAGACGGTCCATCACGCGCATCATCCAGCCGGTGCCTTCGCGACATGGCGTACACTGACCGCAGCTTTCGTGTTTATAGAATTTGGACAGACGCCAGATCGCTTTGATAATGTCTGTGTCATTGTCCATGACGATGACCGCAGCCGTACCCAGACCTGATCCCAGATCATTGCGCAGATAGTCAAAGTCCATGATCGCTTCGCGCATATTCTCGCCGCGTACGCATGGCACCGAAGATCCCCCGGGGATCACAGCCTGCAGATTGTTCCAGCCGCCGCGAATGCCGCCGCAGTGTTTTTCGATCAGCTCTTCAAAAGAGATCGACATGGCCTCTTCGACCACACAGGGGTTGTTCACATGGCCAGAAATCGCAAACAGCTTGGTGCCTGCATTGTTTGGGCGACCAAAGCCAGCAAACCACTCGGCCCCGCGCCGCAGGATCGTTGGCACAACCGCGATCGACTCTACGTTGTTCACAGTGGTCGGGCAGCCATAAAGCCCCGCGCCCGCCGGAAATGGCGGCTTCATACGTGGCATGCCTTTTTTGCCCTCAAGGCTTTCGATCAATGCGGTTTCTTCACCGCAGATATAAGCGCCCGCGCCGTGGTGCAGGAAGATATCGAAATCCCAGCCAGACCCAGCAGCGTTGCGGCCCAGAAGGCCCGCGTCATAAGCTTCGTCGATCGCCGCCTGCAGCGCCTCGCGCTCGCGGATATATTCGCCACGCAGATAGATATAGCACGTATGCGCCTGCATCGCGAAAGAGGCGATCAGGCAGCCTTCGATCAGCGTATGCGGATCATGGCGCATGATTTCGCGGTCTTTACAGGTGCCGGGCTCGGATTCATCGGCGTTCACCACCAGATAGGCCGGACGACCGTCACTTTCCTTGGGCATGAAAGACCATTTCAGGCCTGTCGGGAAACCCGCACCACCACGGCCACGCAGACCGGAGGCCTTCATGGTGTCGATGATCCAGTCCCGACCCTTTTCAATGATCCCCGCTGTGCCGTCCCAATGGCCACGCTGCTTTGCGCCCGCAAGCGTACGCTCGTGCATCCCATAGAGGTTGGTAAAGATGCGGTCTTGATCCTTGAGCATCCGGTCTACCCTTTTTCTGCCTGACGCATTTGCCAGATCTGATAAATATTTACGAACGCCCAGATGAGCGCCGCCAAAGCCGCGAAATCAAACAAGAGCGCATACCGCCCTGCCAGTCCGATCGTTGGCCCGATGACTTGAAGAAGCATCCAGACAATCAGCGTCCCAGCAATCACAAGGCTGACGATCCGCCCCTTGCGTGCCATGGCTGTGTCTTTCTCGCGTTCCATCTCGTCTCTCTGTTTGGCCAAGGCGCAGCGATCTGCGCCCTGACAGTTTCCCTTTTACTTCGCCATGTCCTTGGCCTGCGACACCCAATCGTCGCGGGTGATGCGGCCTTTGAATTTCAGGCGTGCATCGACCCATTCGATGTCAGACGGGCCCCAGGCCGCGATCTGGTCAAAGTGATAGATGCCAAGCTCGTTCAGCGTTTTCTCAAGTCCAGGACCAACGCCTTTGATCTTTTTCAGATCATCCGCGACACCGCCTTTTGGGCCGTCCAGAATTTCAGGAGTTTCACTGGCGTCTTCAGCGGCCTCTTCCGCAGCAGCTGGCGCTTCTTCTGGCGCAGCCGCAGGTTCAGGTGCGGGCGCAGGCTCTGATGCAGCCTCTGGTTCCGGCGCGGGTTCAGGTGCCGGCTCTGGTTCTTCTGCTGGAGTCTCCGCGACCTCTTCAACAGGCTCGGCAGCAGCCGTTGGTGCTGGCGCCGCAGCAGGCTTAGGCGCAGGTTGCGCAGCAGGTTCAGGAGTTGACATTGGTTCGGACGCGGCGGCAGGCGCATCGTCAGACCCCAGCAGGAACCCGATCAGCCAGTAAGCGATAAAGCCCGCGATCACGCCAAGGATCACAGCCAAAAGCCATGCCATTGCGTCATTCGCAACAAAATAAACAATCAGAAACACGCCGATGGCGATAACCCATCTCAGCACGTTGTTCGTTGTATTTCCATTCGCCATTATCAACTCCTACACTGTCGTTGTATCGCTACTTAGTACACGTCACCTTTGGCTACTTTTTGAGAGAATTCGGTCTCTCCGCCCTCGGCCAAGACTTTGGCCTGTTCGATCCACCCGTCGCGTTCAATCCGGCCTTTGAATTTCAGGCGCGTATCAACCCATGCAACTTCGGCCTCGCCCCATTTGGCGATCTGGTCGAAATGGTAAAAGCCCAGCTCGTTCAGCGTCTGCTCAAGCTTGGGGCCAACGCCCTTTAGCTTTTTCAGATCATCCGCGCCCGCTTTACGTGGGGCTTTCATGCGACGTGGTGCTTTTTCTTTCACCGCAG
>NZ_CAXREH010000131.1:0-3468 GCF_964229375.1 Cognatishimia sp. | reverse complement strand
CGTCGGTGCTTTGCTGCACGACATTGGCGACGGGCTTGCGCCTCAGAACCACGACCGGTTTTCAGCAGAGGTCATCCGCCCCTTTGTGCGCTGGGATGTGTCTTGGGTGGTCGAACACCACGGGATTTTCCAGATGATCTATTACGGCCGTCACTACGGCTGGGACGAAAACGCGCGCGACGAGTTCAAGGATCACCCTTGTTTCGACAGCTGTGCGGAATTCTGCGAACGTTGGGATCAATCCTCATTTGACCCAGACTATCCCATGAAGCCGCTCGAGCATTTCGAACCCATGGTACGCGAGGTCTTTGGCCGCAAAGCCTATGCCGAAGATGTTGTGCGCGAAGGGCATGTTTCGCCGCTCACCGCGTAGTTTCTTCTTCGCAGAACACGCACAAAAAAGCCCGGCACTAAGCCGGGCTTTTCCATTTCAACAGTGAAAGCTCTTAGTAGCGATAGTGCTCTGGCTTGAACGGACCTTCAGGGGTCACACCAATATAGGACGCCTGATCTTCGGTCAGTTTGGTCAGCTTGGCGCCAACGCGATCCAGGTGCAGGGCAGCAACTTTTTCGTCCAGATGCTTTGGCAGGATGTAGACTTCGTTCTTGTACTGATCACCGCGCAAGAACAGTTCGATCTGCGCCAGAACCTGGTTGGTGAACGAGGCAGACATCACGAAAGATGGGTGACCTGTCGCGTTGCCAAGGTTCAAGAGACGGCCTTCGGACAAGAGAATGATGCGGTTGCCTGATGGCATCTCGATCATATCCACTTGCTCTTTGATGTTGGTCCATTTGTGGTTCTTCAGAGCCGCAACCTGGATCTCATTGTCAAAGTGACCGATGTTGCCAACGATCGCCATGTCCTTCATCGCGCGCATGTGCTCGATGCGGATAATGTCTTTGTTGCCGGTGGTGGTGATGAAGATGTCTGCGTCCATCGCATCTTCCAGCAGAACAACCTCAAATCCGTCCATAGCCGCTTGCAACGCACAGATTGGGTCGGCCTCAGTGACTTTCACACGTGCACCTGCACCTGCGAGAGACGCAGCAGAGCCTTTGCCCACATCGCCATAGCCACAGACAACCGCGACTTTGCCTGCCATCATCGTGTCGGTCGCACGGCGGATGCCATCCACCAGCGATTCTTTACAGCCGTATTTGTTGTCGAACTTGGACTTGGTGACCGAGTCATTCACGTTGATCGCAGGGAATGGCAGCTGGCCGTTTTTCTGCAGTTCATACAGACGGTGAACGCCGGTGGTGGTTTCCTCAGAAACGCCCATAATTGCGTCGCGAGTCTTGGTGAACCAACCCGGGGAGGCCGCCATGCGTTTTGCAATCTGCGCCTTGATGACTTCTTCTTCTTCGGACTGAGGCACAGGAATGATGTCTTCGCCTGCTTCGGCGCGGGCGCCCAGCAGAACGTAAAGCGTCGCATCGCCGCCATCATCCAGGATCATGTTCGGGCCGTCTGGGAACATGAACGATTTGTCCAGATAGTCCCAATGCTCTTCCAGTGACTGACCCTTGATCGCAAAGACCGGGATATCCGCTGCTGCGATAGCGGCTGCAGCGTGGTCTTGGGTTGAGAAGATGTTGCAGGACGCCCAGCGCACATCGGCGCCCAGATCTACAAGCGTCTCGATCAGAACAGCCGTTTGGATGGTCATGTGAAGCGAGCCAACGATGCGCGCGCCGGACAGTGGTTTTTCGTCACCATATTCCGCACGCAAGGCCATCAGGCCCGGCATTTCTGTTTCTGCAATGTCGAGTTCCTTGCGGCCAAAACCCGCCAGCTCGATGTCTTTAACAATATAGTCTGTCGGCATGTGCCCGCTCTCCTGACCAATTCGGAATCCGAGATCGCATAACACTCATCAAAGCGTGCGACAATGGGCAAGTCAGGCAAGGGTTTCGCATAGGTCAGCCGTTGCGCCCCTCCGCGATTTCTTCGAGCGGCTGGGTGAAGAAATTTGTGCCGACCGCGACGACACAAGACACGCCTTCAGGGCTTGTCAAAAGCATCGTGAATGTTCCGGTCTTCTGCGAGGCCCAGACTTCGACCATGGTTTGAACGGATTTGTTGCCTTGCAGACCGCCGGCCACCAAAGTTTCCGAATAGCTGTCCTGAAGCTTTGCGACGACAGTTTCCCGAACACCGCAATTTTCCCGCGCCATCGCCGGGGATGTCACGGCGAGCGATCCCAATAGAATTCCAGTCAGTGTCAGTTTTTTGAACATGATGTCTCCTGCTCTCTTGGGGATTAGGCAGGAGGACACGCGGGAGGAACTCGCGTCCCCCTCGCACTAAATATTGATCCGAATGTACCGCCTTCTCAGCCGACCTTGCAGGCAAATCAGGCGACGCACCTATTCGAACGTATTGAGTGTTCGATGAAAGTTGTGAAAAAACAAGCTTGAAAGTTGAGTTTGTAACCATTTTATGACACTATATGTGGTAATTGCTGCGCTCCCCCTGCGATGGCAATTCCTGTGAGCTAGACAAATTCCCGCTGCGCAACCGGGCGTGATTTTTGCGGCCAAATCGTAAGAATCCATTGCGATCCAGCGTCGGGTGGGGAACACTCCGCGAAAAATACAGGACATCACATGGCACGCGCATGGCAACGGATGCTGTCGGGTCGAAGACTTGATCTTTTGGACCCGACCCCGGTTGATATTGAAATCGAAGACATCGCCCACGGGCTTGCGTTTGTGGCGCGTTGGAATGGCCAGACGCTGGGAGATTACGCCTATTCGGTGGCCGAGCATTCGTTGCTGGTCGAAGAGCTTTACGGCCGCATGTACCCGAAAGCCCCGGTGAAATGGCGCCTTGCTGCTCTTTTGCACGATGCGCCCGAATATGTGATTGGCGATATGATTTCCCCGGTCAAAGCGGCGGTTGGTCCCGGCTATGAGGCTTTGGACGAGCGGCTGACGGCTGCGATTCACATCCGCTTTGGCCTGCCTGCCGCGATTCCCAAAACCATCAAAGCGCAAATCAAGCGCGCGGACAAAGTGTCGGCCTATATGGAGGCCGTTCAGATTGCAGGCTTTACCGAAAGCGAGGCCGCGAAGTTGTTTGGCAAACCCAAGCCCGACATACTTGACGGTCTTAACATCGACTTGCGTCCACCTGTTGAGGTGCGCCATGCCTTCACAGCGCGCCACGCCGCATTGATGAGCACGCTATGAGAGTATCGGTCCGCCCCGCCAAAAACAGCGACGCCATCGAGATGGCCGAAATCCTGAACGAGATTATCGAGATTGGTGGCACAACGGCCTATACGTCGGCCGTGACCCCTGAGTATCTCGCCAGTCGCATGAGCGAGGCGCCCGAAGTGTCGGCATGGCACGTGGCGCTAGACAATGCAGATCAGTGCGTTGGCTTTCAGTGGATCACCTCGGCCGGATACTTGCCAAAAGAAGCCTGCGAAATCGCGACATTTGCGAAAGTTGGCCGCA
>NZ_CAXREH010000130.1:0-30057 GCF_964229375.1 Cognatishimia sp. | reverse complement strand
CGACGCGCGTCATCGGTCATGACAACATGAATGCCGGTGGTCGGACAGACGTTGTAGTTGGGCACATCCGGCATGTCATTGGCGGGCACCGCATCAAACAGCTGGGCCATCGCATCTGTGGGAAGGGTTATCGCAAAACGTCCGCACATAGAGGCTGGCTAGCGCGCCTGTCTGCGGGCCAGATCGATCCGTGCTTCCATCATCGACATCTCTGTCATGATGTCGCGACGACGCGTGCGATCTCCGGTGTCGCGCAGTTCTTCGCGCAGCTTGGCCAGTTCGCGCGACAGGGACACGAATTCGGGCACACCGCCGCTTTCTTTGACAAGGCGATTGATCAAAGCGTTTTCGGGATCGTCTTCGCGCGGCAGCGGTTTGCCGGCACCTTCCAGATCATCAAAGGCCCCGTCTGCCTCGGCAGCCGCGATCTTTTGATTGATGAGGTCGATCAAAGGGTGGTCCATGTCGGCAATCTATCCCGTCTTGCCCCCAGTGTCAGCCCCGCGACGTCCGGTGCGGGCCTGCACTCTTCTGTGCCTAAATGCGCAAGTGTCCTGCAAGGGCGAGGAATAGCCATGCGGCCATTTCCGGCTACATTAGGATCACCGCATCCAAGTGGACGCGCCTTAGGCGGCCGGTCGGCCGCGCAAGCGAAAGGACAGACTGATGAGCTGGAATCCAAGCCAACATCCTGAGGCAACGCTCGAGAATATCGAAACCATGATTGTGCCACGCGCGCGTGACCTTGGCGGATTTGAAGTGCGCCGCGCCCTGCCCTCGGTGGAGCGCAAAATGGTTGGGCCGTTTGTGTTTTTTGACCAGATGGGACCGGCAGAATTTATCACGAACGGCGGCATCGACGTGCGCCCGCACCCCCACATTGGGCTTGGTACTGTCACCTATCTGTATCAGGGCGAATTTGAGCATCGCGACTCGCTTGGCACGCATCAGATGATCTATCCCGGCGAGGTGAACTGGATGCTGGCGGGGCGTGGTGTCACCCATTCCGAGCGTACCTCGGAAGATACCCGCGCAACCCGGCATTCGCTGTTCGGGATTCAGACCTGGGTCGCGCTGCCGGAAGACAAAGAAGACATGGCGCCGGATTTCGAACACCACAAAGAAGCGACGCTTCCGTTTTTGCAAGACAACGGGGCCTCGGCGCGATTGATCCTTGGAGATGCCTGGGGCGCAGCTTCGCCCGTCACGATGCAATCTGAGATTTTCTATGCAGATGTCGTTCTGGAGGCTGGCGCGCAGATCCCGTTGCCGGACAACCACGAAGACCGTGGGATCTATGTAACGCAAGGCTCGATTGAGGTCAGCGGGCAGACTTTTGAGGTCGGCCAGATGATGGTGTTCCGCCCCGGCGACAAAATCTCGATCCGGGCTGGGTCGCAGGGCGCGCGTCTGATGGCATTGGGTGGCGCAACTCTAAATGGGCCGCGCTATATCTGGTGGAATTTTGTCAGCTCGGACAAATCAAAGATCGAGGCCGCGAAAGAAGCCTGGAAATCTGCGGATTGGGCAAATGGCCCGTTCCATCTGCCACCCGGCGACACCGAAGAGTTCATTCCGATCTCTGACAAACAGGACCGCATCAAAATCTAGCTGCGCCCAACGAGGCCGAACAGCAAAAGACGGGTGTTCGCGGCAAGCCACTCTGCGCGGTAGGTCGGGTCTTTGATGACATTGAACTGCCGCGCGTCCCCAAGTCGCAACGCATAAAGCACCTGCCCGCCCAGCCGATCCAGAATGAACCCCGGGGCCATTGTGACGTCCATGTCGCTGTCGATGAGCTGCGCGGTCTGAGCGGCCTCAAGATAGGTGACCACCGCTTCGCGCAATTCCGTGAGCGGCAGGAAGGCACCGGTTTCCCGCGACATGATGCGAAAGATCGCAGCATTCGCGATCAGCACCTCAAAGACTTCGGCAAGGAACAGATCCAGCTTCAGTTGAAATTCATCGGCGGTTGTTGCGGGTTTGGCGATCAACCGGATGGCAGATTCAAAAGCAGAGGTCGAGAACGCGTCAAAGATGGCCTGTAACAAGCCGTCTTTATTGCCAAAATAGTGGTGGATCATATTCCGGCCAACGCCAGCTTCAGTGCAAATATCTCGCACTGAAGCCCCGGCAAACCCGTGTTCGGCAAACAGCCGTGTTCCGGCCTTGAGTAGATTTTGTTTCGCGTCAGAGGCCACGGCACCCTCATCTGGTTTTGCGCGACTTAATCTTAAACCGCCGCGGTTGCCAAGTCTGCGGGCATCCCCTCTTTTTCAAAGGCCGCTGCCTTGCGCGGATGCGGCTGACCTGTTTCGATATAGGCTTTGATCTCGTCAAGGCTGCGCACAAAGCCGTTGCCCAAGCTTTTCTTGATCGCGAAATACATCGGCTTGCCCAGCAGCTTCAGCTTGGGTTGCAGCGCCCAGGTGACCTGTGTGCCGCCATCGACGGGTTCAAGTTTGATCTGGTTGGGCCATCCGATGATGGGATTGAAGCCGGTCATGTTGGTCAAGGCGGTATCAAACTCAAAGCGATAGGCGCTGACCTGCGCGGCGGTGATTTTCTCTTCCATCAAGGCACCGGGCGCCCCTGCCCCGATTTCAGCAATACGGCCAACCGCGGGTGCGCCCTCTACCGTCACGCGGCCCGGCATTGCAGAGGATCCTTTGATGGACGCCATCCAGTGATGCACGTTGACAAAGTCGTCAAACAGTTTGGCCCAGACAACGTCGATGGGCGCATTGATGGTGGTCGAGCGAGAGATATGCATGGTGTGATCCTTGTTTTCTAAAATTTCGCTTAATTAAATGTGACAATCGCTTCATTTTGTCAACCGCCGCCTAGAATGATGTTTCCAAACGCAAAAAGCCCGGCACCTTTCGGGCCGGGCTTTCTGATTCGTGTTCTCAGAGCTTATTTCTGAGCGATGCGTCCGTCGGTATATGGTGTGTATGGACCCACCTTCGCCAGATATTCTGCGGTGACGTCCGCAAGGTCTGGACCATAGTCGTATGCATTTTCAGCGTCACGGAACATTTTGTAACCATCGCCGCCGCCACGCACATAGTTGTTGGACACAAGGCCATAGGTCTTGGCCGGATCAATCGCGACCCAATCGCCACCTTCCATGACCAGAACCTCCTGCACTCGGCCCTCACCTGCGGCAACAGATGCGTCCCAGGTAAACTGCAGACCGGCGACCTGTGGGAAGCGGCCCTTCACTTCTTCGACCTGGCTGACACCGTTCTCAAGCGCGTCGATCACAGTTTGACCGGACACAAAGAACGTCGACAGCGTATTCTGGAATGGCAGCACCGTCAGAACTTCGCCCATGGTGACTTCGCCCGCATCGATCGACGCACGCAGACCGCCGCCGTTCTGAATGGCGATCGAGATGCCCTGATCCTTAACCCGGTCCAGCATCGCGTCCGCCACAAGGTTGCCCATGGCGCATTCACCCGTCCGGCAGAACTCGCGCGCACCTTCAACCGCTTCAGCGGTTTCCGCAACGACACGCTGCTTCATCTCTTCGATCGGAGCGCCCATTTCCGCCACGCGCGCTGCCATTGCGGCATCCGGAGTAACAGAGGCATCCAGCAAGATTGGCTCGCCCATCGCAGAGGTCACATTGCCCGCGTCGTCAAACGTCACGACCAATTCACCCAGATACTTGGAATAGGCATAGGCCTGAACGACAGGAACGTCGCCAACCATCGTTGGATAGGCGCCCGCGGCACGGTCGCTGGTGTTGGACAGCAACGTATGAGAGTGCCCGCCCACGACGACGTCAATGCCCGGAACCGCCGCCGCGATTTCAAGGTCTTTTGCCAGACCGACGTGGTTCAATGCGATGATTTTGTTCACACCTGCCGCTTCAAGCGCCGCGACATCGGCCTTCAGGCTTTCAATTTCATCCTGAAAGACAACGTTGTCGCCCGGAGACGATGTGTCGACTGTGTCGGTTGCCAGCGCCGAGATAATCCCGATCTTTTGCCCGCCGACGTTCAGAACGATGTGATTGTCGACTTTGCCGTTCAATGCAGGCTCTGAAGTCAGATCCAGGTTGCCAGAGATCACTGGGAAGGACACGGCGTCCACAAAGGACTCAAGACCTTCAGGGCCATCATCAAACTCGTGGTTGCCCACGGCCATGACGTCATAGCCGATCGCTTCCATGAACTCGGCCTCGGCAGCACCTTTATAGGTGGTGTAGAACAGCGAGCCTTGGAACGGGTCGCCCGCGTCCAGAACAACAAAATTGGTCCCCGCCAGTTCATCGCGCTTTGCATCGACGGCAGATTTGATGCGCGCAACGCCACCAAAACACTTACCTTCGGCCTCGCCGTCGGCATTACAGGTCGAGTCAAAACGGTTGATCGACTCTATGCGGCTGTGAATATCGTTCGTGTGCAGAATGGTCAGCTTGTATTCCGCTGACGCCATCCCTGCGGTCAGCGCTAGCATCGCTGCTGATGTGTATATTTTGGACATATGACTCTCCCAAGTTACCTATAACGTCTCCAACCCGAACACGGTTTCAAAGTTCAGGTCGGAAGACAAACATCCAAGCCGAAATAGACTCTCAACTTTAACAGTATAATGAAAAGAGACCTCGCTTGACCATTTTTCTGTCTCAGGGCATGTCAGCGGTATGCAGATCTATAAAATCCTCCGCTCCGACGAATGGAAAGACCTGAAATCCAAAGGAGAATCCCTTGGGGCTCCGATTGATATCACTGATGGGTTTGTTCATTTCTCCACCGCAACGCAGGCCCAAGAGACCGCACGCCGACATTTCGCCGGTGAAGACGGACTTTTCTTGCTGGCGCTGGATGGTGAGAAATTAGGCGACGCGCTGAAATGGGAGCCATCTCGTGGGGGCGATCTGTTTCCTCACCTCTATGCACCGCTTAGATTGGCGGATGTTCTGTGGGCCCAGCCTCTGCCACTGAAGGACGGCGCGCACCAGTTTCCGGCAGGAGGCATGGAATGAACTTTCTAGAGCGGCTTGGTATGCCCCTGCTGTACCGGTTTGACCCGGAAACTGCGCATGGTCTGGCGATCAAAAGTCTGCAACTGGGGGTCGCGGCCGCACCCGGACTTGTGACGTCACCGCGCTTGCGCACTCGCGTTGCAGGTCTGGATTTGGCGAACCCTCTGGGATTGGCCGCAGGGTTTGACAAGAACGCCGAAGCCTTGCTGGGCCTGTCGCGCGCAGGGTTCGGCTTTTTTGAGGTGGGCGCAGCCACGCCGCGCCCTCAGCCCGGCAACCCCAAGCCACGCCTCTTCCGCCTGACCGAAGATCAGGCCGCGATCAACCGGTTTGGCTTTAACAATCAGGGCATGGAGGCCATCGCCGCCCGGCTCGCCAAGCGTCCGCGCGACGCCATTCTGGGCTTGAATCTGGGGGCCAATAAAGACAGCGAAGATCGCGCCGCCGATTTCGCAAAGGTTTTGGCGCATTGCGGAAACCATCTGGATTTCGCAACCGTCAACGTCAGTTCGCCCAATACAGAAAAGCTGCGCGACCTTCAGGGCAAAGAGGCCTTGTCGGCCCTTTTGTCTGGCGTTTTGGACGTGCGCGACACGCTTAACCGCAAGATCCCGATCTTTCTAAAGATTGCCCCCGACCTCACCGAAGCCGAGATCGAAGAAATCGCTGAGGTCGCGCTGGAGCAAAACATCGACGCTGTCATCGCGACCAATACAACACTCGATCGCGCCGGCCTGACATCGGCACACCGCGACCAGATGGGCGGGCTGTCCGGCGCGCCGCTGTTTGAGAAATCCACCCGCGTTCTGGCCCGCCTGTCCTACGTCACCGAAGGCAAACTGCCCCTGATTGGCGTCGGCGGTGTATCAAACGCTGAACAGGCCTATGCCAAAATCTGTGCCGGAGCCTCGGCCGTCCAGCTCTATACAGCGCTGGTTTATGGTGGGCTGTCCATGGTGCAGGACGTTCTGCTTGGGCTGGATCGCCTGCTGGAACAGGATGGCTTTGCCAATGTAGAAGACGCCATCGGAACCAAAAGGAGCGGCTGGCTATGACGGTCATCTGGCACAATCCACGCTGCTCAAAATCTCGTGCAACTCTGGTGCTTGTGCAAGAAAAAGGGCCCGTCGAGATCAGGAAGTATTTAGACGACGCCCCTACTGAGGCAGAGCTGCGTGACGTGCTGGCGCACCTCGACATCCCGGCCATCCAACTGATGCGGACCGGTGAAGCCGAATTCAAAACGCTGGGGCTCGCCAAAACCGACAGTGATGATGTGCTTATAGCCGCCATGGCCAAAGCGCCCAAACTGATCGAGCGCCCGATTGTCATCACCGACAAAGGTGCCCGACTGGGCCGCCCGCCCGAAGCGGTTCTTGAGATCCTTTAGCCGACGGCCCTTTCTAGCGCGGGGTACTTCAGTCCCAACGTGATACCACGCGCGATAAACGAGATGATCAGCGCGGCCCAAAGCCCGTCGTTGCCATAAGCAGGCACCAGAGCAAGCACGGCGACAATATAGATGCCAAAGGATACGGCCATCATATTGCGCATGTCCCGGCCCCGCGTTGCGCCGATAAAGATGCCGTCAAACATCCAGGCCACAAAGCCAGTGATCGGCGCCAGAACCATCCACCACAGATACCTGCGCGCAACGTCTTGGACCTCGCCTGACTTGGCCATCGTATCAATCAGCGCACCGCCGCCCAGCGCAAAGCCCAGCGCCAAGAAAATACAAGTCACGCCGCCCCAAAACATGCAGTACCGGGCCGCTTTTCGCACGCGGGCTCTGTTGGATTGGCCGATAGCCCGCGCGATCAGCGCTTCGGCGGCAAAGGCAAAGCCGTCCATTGCATAGGCCGTGATGTGCAGGAACTGGGTTAGCACTTCGTTGGCCGCAAGCGTCACATCGCCAAACCGGGCGCCGATAAAGACAAAGCTGGTAAAGATGGCCATCAACATGGCCGAGCGGATCAGAATATCCAGATTGAGCACCATCATCCGCTTGACCTTTTCGCGGTCAAACACGCGGATCCAATTGCGCCATTCGACGTTGTCAAAGGCATCTCGGCAATACCAAAGTGCAAAGGCCGCCCCGGTGAATTCGGCGATGACGGTCGCGATCGCCACGCCTTCGACGCCCCAACCAAGGCCCAGAACGAACCACAGATCCAGCGCGATATTGATCCCGTTCATGACCAGTTGGATCCAGAACACCCCCTGCGTGCGTTCCATCGCAACCAGCCAGCCGGTCAGGGCATAGACCGCAATCGCGCAAGGCGCCGTCCAGATGCGAATTTTCAGATAGGTGGCGGCAAGGCTCTCGACTTCCTCAGACGCGGGAGACAACGCAAATGCGCCGCGAAAGAGCAAGGCCTGCAACACAATCAACCCCAGGCCCGCGGCGCCTGCGATCAAAAGCGAGCGGGTCAGAATGGCCGACACCTCGGCTTTGTCACCTGCCCCATGTGCCTGTCCGACCAAACCAGCGGTGCCCATGCGCAGAAAGCCAAAGAACCAGTAAAGCGTTGTCAGAATAATCGCGCCCATCCCGACCGCGCCGATGGGGGCAGCTTCGCCCATCTGACCGACAACACCCACATCCACCGCGCCAAGAATGGGAACCGTCGCGTTGGACAGAACAATCGGTACAGCGATTTTCAGGACGCGACGGTGGGTGATTTCGGGCTGCGCGGTCATTGCCTAGCTGGCTTTCTGGCGTTGCGGCATCAGGAAATGACCGGTTGCCTGCACAAAGGGCCTGCTGTGCTGGTCCTGCCATGCTTCGACAAAGACAGAGGCATAGCGCCGACCGGACCGATTAAGCTTGGCCCGCGCATATGAATCGCGCGGCAGGCCGGTGCGCAGGTAGTCGACCGAGAAATCGATCGTCTTTGGCAAGCGTGGCAGCCGGCCCGCTTCGAGTTCTTCCAATGACAAAGCGCCTGACTCCATGTCTTCCCAAAGGGTGCTCCAGCTGAGAACGATCAAAGCTGTCGCCTCTAGAAAGGCAGCTGACGCACCACCGTGCAAGGCCGGAAGCATCGGATTGCCGATCAAGCTGTCATCATATGGCATGATGGCGGTCACTTCGTCGCCGCGGCGATCAAATTTGAACCCCATGAACTGATAGTAAGGAATGTTGGACACCAACGCATGAAGCACAGCATCACGGCGTTGCTTGACGACCTGAACGGGTTCCGGGCGAGGTCTACTCATTATTTATGCTCCATCGTGAAGGCACCCGTCGCCGTGGCCACTGGGTTTTCCATATCATCATCAAATGCGCGGGCGCGTACAAAGGCGACGGATCGCGTCATGTGATAGACCTCGGCAAAGGCAGATATCGTCTGGCCCGGCTCGGCCCCCCGCATATAGTCGATACGCAAATCCATCGTGGCCGTGCGCGTGGGCGCATTTGGATGCGCCATGACCGCAGCTCCGCAACATGTGTCCAAAAGGGCCGACACTGCACCACCTGAAATGACCCTGGTTTCCGGATCACCGATAAAGCGCGTGTCATAGGGCATGGCCAGTCCCGCTGCGCCATCCTCAAGCGACACGACCTCCATGCCAAGAGACGCCGAATGGGGCAGAGCCGCGATAAATTGCTGAGCGATCTTAATTTTGTCTACCATGTCCAATTTTCCAAACGTCACAACTGTTGCCCTTACTGAACACTGGCCCTAAATTCGCCGCAAGGGAGAAATCTAATGACCGAACGTCTGACATTTAAAGAGATGTGTGCGAAATTCGACGTGACCCCTCGGACACTGCGGTACTACGAGTATATCGAACTCCTTCAACCAGAGCGCGACGGCCGGAGCCGCTTTTACGGCCCCCGCGAAAGCGCCCGGATGACGTTGATTCTGCGCGGTCGGAAATTCGGTATCAAGCTGGAAGAAATGCGTCAGTGGCTTCTGATCTATGAAAAAGAAGGCACCCAGGCACAGATGCGCGCGTTCTTGGATATGGCGGACAACCAATTGAAAAGCCTGCACGAACAGCGGGCGCAATTGGATGAAGCGATCGAGGAATTGTCCTCTCTGCGCGCCGATACTGCTGCACAGCTGGACTAATGGCTGGGCATTGGCCCTGCCCTTCTGAATAAACTGCCCCATTTCAAAGTTGACGTAAGTCGACGCCACGTCAACTTCATTTGTGACGTAGCGTATCGCTTACGTAAACGTAAACCAATTCTTAAGGTTAGTCACAGACGCTCGTAACCAACCGACTTGATTGCGCGAGGAAGTGATATGACCGAAGACTCTTTGACCATCCGTCAGATGTGTGACGCGTTCGATGTGACTCCACGAACGCTTCGTTTCTACGAAGCAAAGGAGCTGTTGTTCCCAATCCGCGAAGGCCAGAAACGCCTGTTCACCCGCCGCGACCGCGCGCGACTGAAGCTGATCCTGCGCGGCAAACGGTTTGGGTTCTCCCTCGAAGAAATCCGCCAACTGCTGAACCTGTATGACGTGGGCGACCAGCAGCAGACGCAATACGAACGCACCTATGAAATCGCCAAGGAACACCTGGCGGGCATGCAGCGCCAGCGCGACGAGCTGGACGAGGCCATCGCCGATCTGAAAGCACAACTGAAATGGGGTGAACGCATGTTGGCCTCTTTCAACACCCAGAAAAAAGCAGCCGAATAAAACTCCGGAGGAGAAGAGATGCCAAGCTATTCAGCCCCCGTTAAGGATACACAATACATCCTGCACGACGTTCTTAAGGTCTCGGAAAGCCAAACACCGGGGTATGACGAACTGGACCCTGACTTCACCAATGCCATTTTGGAAGAGGCCGGCAAACTGACCGGCGAGCTTCTCGCGCCCCTGAACGTGGTTGGCGACAAAGAGGGCTGCCGTCTTGAGAACGGTGTGGTCTATACGCCAAGCGGCTTTAAAGAGGCGTTTGAGACCGTGAAAGAAGGCGGCTGGACTGGTCTGGACATGCCAGAGGAATTTGGCGGCCAAAACATGCCAGCGGTGATCGGCAGCGCAGTCGGAGAGTTCTTTTCCGGCGCAAACCAGGCCTTTACCATGTATCAGGGCCTGACCCACGGCGCGGCCTCTGCAATCCTTGCGCATGGCAGTGACGAGCAGAAAGCCACCTATCTGCCCAATATGGTCAGCTGTGAGTGGACTGGCACGATGAACCTGACAGAGCCTCATTGCGGCACTGATCTGGGTCTGATGCGCACCAAAGCCGAA
The DNA here is from genome assembly GCF_964229375.1 of Cognatishimia sp. Taxonomy (GTDB): domain Bacteria; phylum Pseudomonadota; class Alphaproteobacteria; order Rhodobacterales; family Rhodobacteraceae; genus Cognatishimia. Next base: position 19,845 of record NZ_CAXREH010000130.1, on the reverse strand, counting down.
CCACAGGATGACGGCAGCTATAAGGTGTCTGGCCAGAAGATTTTCATCTCGGCGGGCGAGCACGACATGGCGGATAACATCATCCACCTTGTGCTGGCGAAAATTCCGGGCGGGCCTGAAGGTATTAAGGGCGTGTCTCTGTTCATTGTGCCGAAGTTCATCGTTAACGAAGACGGCTCGCTTGGTGCACGCAACGGTGTGTCCGTGGGCAACATCGAAGAGAAGATGGGCATCCATGGCAACTCGACCTGTGTGATGAACTATGACGAAGCGACCGGCTATCTGCTGGGCGACATGCACAAAGGCATGCGCGCGATGTTCACCATGATGAACGAAGCCCGTTTGGGCGTAGCGATGCAAGGTCTGGCGCAATCGGAAGTGGCGTATCAGAACGCTCTGATCTATGCGAAGGACCGCCTTCAGGGTCGTGACGTCACCGGCGTGAAAAACCCAGATGGCCCAGCCGATCCGTTGATCGTGCACCCTGACATTCGCCGCTCTCTGATGGACCAGAAGAGCTTCAACGAAGGCGCGCGGGCCTTTACCCTGTGGGGTGCAACGCTGCTGGACGACGCCCATCGCAATGGTGACAAAGATGCGGATGGTCTGATCTCGCTGCTGACGCCGGTTCTGAAGGGCTTTCTGACCGACGAAGGCTATGACATGACCGTGCTGGCGCAGCAGGTTTACGGCGGCCACGGCTATATCGAAGAATGGGGCATGAGCCAGTTCACCCGCGATGCGCGCATTGCGATGATCTATGAAGGTGCCAACGGCGTGCAGGCCTTGGATCTTGTCGGTCGCAAGCTGGCAACCGATGGCGGCAAGCACGTCATGGCCTTTTTCGAGCTGGTCAAATCCTTCTGCAAAGAGCAAAGCGCGGATGAGGCGATGGCCGATTTCATCGAGCCGCTGAAAACCGCCTCAAAGCATCTGCAATCTGCTGGGATGTTCTTTATGCAGAACGGTATGAAGAACCCGAATGCCGCGCTCGCGGGGTCGTATGATTTCATGCATCTCTTTGGTCACGTCTGCTTGGGTCTGATGTGGGCGAAAATGGCGCGCGCGTCGCTGGATGCGTTGGCAAATGGCACATCTGACACTGCGTTCCACGAAACCAAGCTGACCACCGCGCGCTATTACATGGCCCGTCGTCTTCCAGCGACTGGCATGCATCTGGCCCGCATTGAAAGCGGTGCCGATCCGGTGATGGGCCTGGACGCAGAGGCTTTTTAAGACGCGATGCCAAAACGATTTCGCCTGACCCGTCGCAAGCCGATTGCCATGACCGAAGACGCCTATCGGCGCCTGACGTCATTTGCAAAACAGGCGGGTCTGGATGAGGGAGAGGCGATCTCTTTCGTGTTTGAGAATTTTGACGCCATCACCGACGGCGAGGCTTTGGGCCAGCGGTTGCGCCAGTTCAATCTGGAACTGGACGCGCGCAAGGCCTGAACACCCCGCAACAGGAGGGCTGGGGATTTGAGTATTTTTGACAAGATGAAACAGGGATCACCCCACATCGCAGCGCGGAGAATTGGCTGCAACATGGGGTTTCACCTTGTACGGCCATCGGCTCTCCAGCCTGTGCCGCAATGTGATGAAACCCCATCTTGGTTAATCAAAGCTAAAGCCCCACATTGAGCAGGCAAAAGAACCAGCTGAGGGATTTCAAAACCCGATGCGCGGCCCACGATAGGAGAGACAGATGACATTGAAACTTTATTGCTTTGGGGAAAGCGGGAACGCCTATAAGGCCGCTCTGGCGCTTGAACTTTCGGGGCTAGATTGGGAACCGGTTCATGTCGATTTCTTTGGGGGCGAGTCGCGCAAGGCCGAGTACCGTGAAACCGTCAATGCGATGGGCGAGGTTCCGGTTCTGGTGGATGGAGACACCAAACTGACGCAATCCGGTGTTATTCAGCAGTATATCACTGACAAGACGGGTAAATTTGGCGGCGCCAATGCCGAAGAACGCTATGAGGTTCTGCGCTGGGTGCTGTTTGATAACCACAAGCTGTCCAGCCAAAACGGCATGACGCGCTTTTTGATGAACTTTCTGCCCGAGGACAAACGCCCAAAAGAGGTGATTGGCTTTCTTCAGGCGCGCATCCAGGGCGCCCTAAAAATTCTGGAAGACCATCTTGAGGGCCGCGACTGGATTGTGGGCGACGCGCTGACGAACGCCGACATCTCGTGCTGTGGCTATCTTTTCTATCCCGAGCCATTCGGCTTTGTGCGGGCAGACTGGCCCAACATCGACCGCTGGCTTGGCAATATCGAGACCCTACCGGGGTGGAAACACCCCTATGACCTTATGCCCGGTCACCCAAGCGACCGAGACCAGTAAATCAAGGAGACGACGATGACCGATGCCTATATTTATGACGCTGCGCGGACTCCGCGCGGCAAGGGGCGCAAGGATGGCGCGCTGCATGAGGTGACCTCGCTCGCCATGTCGGCACAGATGCTGAACGCGGTGAAATCGCGCAACGATCTGCCCGGTGACGCGATCGAAGACGTGATCTGGGGCAATGTGACCCAAGTCATGGAAAACGGTGGCTGCCTTGCGCGGGCATCGGTTCTGTTGTCTGACTTTGACCAGTCTGTTCCGGGCTTGGCGATCAACCGGTTCTGCGCCTCTGGCATGGAGGCCGTCAATCTGGCGGCAAACCAGGTCAAAGGCGGCGCAGGGGATGCCTATATCGCGGGCGGCTGCGAAGTCATGAGCCGCGTTGCAATGGGATCTGACGGGGCTGCGATGGCGGTCGATCCACGCATCGCGATGGGCGAGAATTTTATGCCGCAGGGTGTATCAGCAGATTTGATCGCCACGGAATACGGCTTTAGCCGCGAGGATTGTGATGCCTTTGCCGCCCAGTCTCAGGCGCGTGCTGCGGCCGCTTGGGAAGGGCGTCATTTCGACAAGTCCATCGTCCCTGTCACCGATATCAACGGGCTGACCATTCTGGACCACGATGAATACATGCGTCCTGGCACCACGGCCGACGATCTTGGCAAGCTGAAAGCCTCGTTCAAGGAAATGGGCGAAGTCATGCCGGGCTTTGATAAGGTGGCGCTGATGAAATACCCACATCTGGAGCGCGTGAACCATGTTCACCACGCGGGCAACAGCTCGGGTATTGTGGATGGCGCGACGGCGATCCTGATTGGCAACAAAGAGTTTGGCGAAAAGCACGGGCTGAAACCTCGCGCGCGTATCAAAGCAAATGCCAAGATCGGGTCAGAGCCGACCATCAACCTGACTGGCCCGGTGCCGGTGACCGAAAAGATCCTTGCGGAAAATGGCATGTCCATCAACGACATCGATCTGTTTGAGGTGAACGAAGCTTTCGCCGCCGTGGTTCTGCGCTTTTTGCAGGCGTTCCAAGTGGATGACGCCAAGGTCAACGTGAACGGTGGTGCAATCGCGATGGGCCACCCGCTGGGCGCAACAGGTGCCATGATCATCGGCACCCTACTGGATGAGCTGGAGCGTCAGGACAAAGAGGTCGGTCTGGCCACTCTGTGTGTTGCGGCGGGCATGGGCTCTGCCACCATCATCGAACGCGTCTGAGGAGAGAGATCATGAGCGATTTTAGCTACGCATTGGACGCAGACGGCGTCGGCGTCATCACCTGGGACACCGTGGGTAAATCCATGAACGTCATGAACCAGCAAGGGTTCATGGATCTGGATGCCTTGGTTGACGCAGCCCTTGCCGACGACGCCTGTAAAGGCATCATCATCACTTCGGGCAAGCCCGGGTCGTTCGCAGGTGGGATGGATCTGAACATCATTGCCAAGATGAAGGAAATGGCCGGCGGGTCCCCAGAACAAGGCCTGATGGACGGGCTGATGCTGACCCACGGGATCTTGCGCAAGATCGAGCGCGCCGGGATGGATCCGAAAACCAACAAGGGCGGCAAGCCGATTGCTTGTGTTCTGCCGGGCACTGCGCTGGGTATCGGGTTTGAAATCCCGCTGGCCTGCCACCGCATTTTCGCAGCAGATAACCCCAAAGCCAAAATCGGCCTGCCAGAGATCATGGTCGGCATTTTCCCCGGCATGGGCGGCACAACGCGTCTGACGCGTAAGCTGGGTGCAATGGCGGCCTCTCCGTTTCTTCTGCAGGGGAAGCTGTCAGATCCCAAGAAAGCCAAGTCCGCGGGTCTGATTGATGAGGTCTCTGAGGATCCGATGGCCGATGCGAAAGCCTGGGTTCTGTCAGAGCCTAAGATCGTCAAACCATGGGATGAAAAGGGCTATAAAATGCCTGGTGGTGCACCTTATCACCCAGCTGGCTTCATGACATTCGTGGGCGCAAACGCCATGGTGAATGGCAATACGCAGGGCGTTTATCCGGCGGCAAAAGCCATGCTGTCAGCCGTCTATGAAGGTGCGCTGGTGCCGTTTGACACGGCGATCAAGATCGAAGCGCGGTGGTTCACCCATGTTCTGATGAACCCAAGCAGCTCGGCCATGATCCGCAGCCTCTTCATCAATAAAGAGGCTCTGGAAAAAGGCGCGAACCGTCCTGCTGTGGCCGACCAGACCGTCAAGAAAGTTGGCGTGCTTGGCGCTGGCATGATGGGCGCTGGCATTGCTTTGGTCTCGGCGAAAGCAGGTATCGAAGTTGTCCTGATCGATCGCGATCAAGAGGCTGCGGACAAGGGCCGCGCCTATATCGAGGCCTTTGCCGACAAAGGGATCGCGCGCAAAAAGTCCACGCCTGAGCAGAAAGAGAAAATGCTTGGGCTGGTCAATGCGACGGCTGATCTTGATGCGCTGAAAGGGTGTGATCTGATCGTTGAAGCCGTCTTTGAGGACGTTGGTGTTAAGGCCGACATGACCAAAAAGGTTGAGGCCATCGTAGGCGAGGACTGTGTCTTTGCCACCAACACTTCGACCCTACCGATCACCGAGCTTGCAAAGGCGTCTGTGCGGTCTGACAAGTTCATCGGTATTCACTTCTTCTCGCCGGTCGAGAAAATGATGCTGGTTGAGATCATCAAAGGCAAAGAAACCGGTGACGTGGCCGTGGCCAAGGCGCTGGACTTTGTGCGTCAGATCAAAAAGACGCCGATCGTTGTCAATGACGCGCGCTTCTTCTATGCCAACCGGTGCATCATCCCCTACATCAACGAAGGTATTCGTATGGTCACCGAAGGCGTCGCGCCTGCGTTGATCGAAAACGCCGCAAAGATGCTGGGAATGCCTTTGGGCCCGCTGCAACTGACGGACGAGACCTCTATTGATCTGGGTGTCAAAATTGCCAAAGCCACCAAGGCGGCGATGGGCGATGACTATGATGACGCCTGTGACGAAATCCTGTTCTGGATGTTTGACGAGGGCCGTCTGGGCCGCAAGGCAAACGCAGGGTTTTATGCCTATGACGAAAAGGGCAAACGTCAGGGGCTTTGGACGGGACTGGCCGACAAATACGCCGTCTCGCCAGACCAGCCATCGCTGCATGATGTCCAAAACCGTCTGATCTTTGCGCAGGTTCTAGAAGCCGTACGTGCGCTGGAAGAAGGCGTACTGGAGGACATCCGCGAGGGGGACGTCGGCGCCATTCTTGGCTGGGGTTTTGCGCCTTGGTCCGGTGGTCCGTTCTCGTGGCTGGATATCGTTGGCTCTGAGTGGGCCGCAGAAACCTGTGATGCACTCAGCGAAGCCCACGGCGACCGCTTTGCCACCCCTGCCCTGCTTCGGGACATGGCGGCCAAGGGCCAAAGTTTCTATGGACGTTTTGGAGCAAAATCCGAAGCGGCCTAAGTCGGCACAAAACAAACAAAAGCCCCGGTCACTGGCCGGGGCTTTTGCGTTTAGAAACTGTACCCAAATCGCGCGATGTCCGCGCCACAGATCTCTTGCACGACTTCGCGGGTTCTGACGTCATAATACCCCCGATAATCAGGCGCGCGTTCCGATGCGTTCACCTGCTGCAGCGACAGCTCAAAGCCGAGGTGTTCAAACAAGGGCTGCGCGTCCTCTTCAAAGTGTTCAATACGAATAAAACACGAGGCCCGCTCGGCCCCTTTATAAGTAAGATAGCTGCCATAGGGTGCCGAGGCGACGCTTTTTCGGGTCTGGGAATGCTGTGTAAACCCTTGAAACTCTAGCGTATTTGCCAGCTTTACCGCAGGATGCTCAAAAGATTGCGCACGCAGCCAGTGATAATAGCTGACCATCCGATCCCAGGGATTGCGCACCAAGGCAAAGGTGAAAAACGTCTCGATCTCGGCGGGGGTCACGAGGCCTTCGATATCGGCCAAACGCGCGTGTTTCCACAGGCGACCGGCGGCTTTCACCCCCTTCAGACGGCGGCGACGTTTCAGCGCTTTGGGCGTGTCCCCAAGCATCATGTCGTCTTTCATCGCACGGCCCTCAAGCGCCAGCGCCATCGCGGTTCCCGCGGTTTTGGGGATATGCACAAATATGTAACGGCGGCCGCGAGAGATGATCATAGGCGCAACGTTAACTGCGCCAAGGCGCAGATGAAAGAGCGAAGCGCTTGACAGACCGAAGCGCCGCCGCACAAGGTGAAGACCGCAGTTCTACGAAGCGGAAAACTACGGACTATCGCGGTGCTTCCATTCATTGCTAGGACTGGCTTCATCGGAATTGAGGGAGGCTTTCCATGGGCTGGATGAATGACGAAACCGGGCTCGGCAAAACCGCGGCAAACTTTGTACCGCTGACACCGCTTAGTCACCTAAGGCGTGCGGTTCAGGTGTTTCCGGATCGTTTGGCCAATGTCTATGGATCGCACCGCAAAACCTATGTGGAATATCACGAGCGGTGCACGCGGTTTGCTTCGGCGCTGGTCAAACTGGGGATACAACCCGGCGATGTCGTGGCCACGCTTTTGCCCAACATTCCGGCGCAATGCGAAAGCAGCTTTGGCGTGCCTGCCTCGGGTGCGGTGCTGAATACGATCAACACGCGATTAGATGCCGCAACCGTCGGATATATTTTTGACCACGGCGAAGCGAAAGTCGTGCTGGCAGACACCAGTTTGCTGCCCTTGGTTCAGGCCTCGATTGAAAAGATGGAAGGCCCCGCCCCCAAAATCATCGAAGTGGCAGACCCGCAGGCGGGGCTGCCTGCCTCTGGCGCGCATCTTGAATACGAGGATTTTCTGGCGACGGGCGATCCGGACTTTAACTGGATCATGCCCGAAGACGAATGGGAAAGCCTTGCGCTGAACTATACCTCGGGCACCACAGGACGCCCCAAAGGCGTGGTTTATCACCATCGCGGCGCGTATCTGATGACGATGGGCACCGTCGTATCCTGGCGGCTGACTCTGCATCCGGTCTATTTAACAATCGTTCCGCTGTTTCACTGCAATGGTTGGAACCACACGTGGATGATGCCGGTGCTGGGCGGGACAGTTGTGTGCTGCCGAGATATCACGGCCAAGAACGTCTTTGACGCCATCGCGGACGAAGGTGTGACCCACATGGGCGGGGCTCCGATTGTTTTGAACGCTTTGGTCAATTCGCCCGCAGAGGACCGTCGCGAGTTTGACCATATCGTCGAGACCTATACCGCAGGTGCCCCCCCTGCCCCAGCGACCCTCGCTAAAATCGAAGAGCTCGGGTTCAATATCACCCATGTTTACGGTCTGACCGAAACATACGGCCACGTCACCGAATGCTATTGGAAAGGCGGCGATTGGGATGACATGAGCACCGCCGAAGTCGCGGCGCGCAAAAGCCAGCAAGGGGTGGCCTTCCCCATGATGGAGCCTGTGATCGTGCGCGACAGCAACCACGATCCTGTGCCGATGGACGGGACCACGCAGGGCGAAATCGCCATTCGCGGCAACTCGGTCATGAAAGGCTATCTGAAGAACCCCGAAGCCACGGCCGAGGCCTTTAAGGGCGGCTATTTCAATTCTGGCGACATCGCGGTGCAGCACCCTGATAGCTATATTCAGATTGCGGACCGGGCCAAAGACATCATCATTTCCGGCGGCGAAAACATCAGTTCGGTCGAAGTCGAGGGCGTCTTGATGGGCCACCCCGATGTGCTTTTGGCAGCGGTCGTTGCGAAACGGGACGAAAAATGGGGCGAGGTTCCTTGCGCCTTCATCGAACTCAAACCGGGGGCAACGACTTCGGGTGCAGACCTGATCGCCTTTAGTCGCGAAACACTCGCAGGCTTTAAAACGCCCAAACACGTTGTTTTCCAAGAGCTTCCGAAAACCTCGACGGGCAAGATCCAAAAGTTCGAGCTGCGCAAAATTGCCAATGGTGAATAGCGCCACGCGTGATTGCCCCTATCGGGCTTTCACGCTAAAATAGCGCAAACATGATGGCAGAGCAGCCACGCACATGAGCACCGCATTCGACAAATACCAAAGGCTTGAGGCCTCTGCCCTTTGGCGTGAAGCGCCCGAGGCGCAGCGTCGTGAAGTCATCATCTCGATTGGCGACGCAAGTCTGTTGATTTCAGACATGCGGGACCGTCCCCTGGCCCACTGGTCTTTGGCCGCGGTTGAACGGGCGAACCCCGGCAAGACGCCGGCGATTTTCATTCCCGGTGGCGATGACTCAGAAAGCCTCGAGCTGGCAGAGAATGAAACCGAAATGATCGAGGCCATCGACACGCTGCGCAAAGCGCTGCATCGCCGAGAGCCACACCCCGGCCGGCTGCGGTGGGCCATTCTGCTGTCGAGCGTTGCCGTGCTTGGGGCCGGGCTGACGTTCTGGCTGCCCAACGCACTGCGCAGCCATGTGGTCGGCTTGGTGCCTGATCTCAACCGCGTGGTCATTGGCCATGACGTAATCGGACATCTGGAACGCACCACTGGCTCCGTCTGTCATTCCGATCTGGGTGATCAGGCGTTGAAAAAACTGGCCCAGGCGATTGGTGTTTCTGAAATCCTTGTGGTGCCCGGAGGCATTAAAACCACCGCCTCGCTTCCCGGCACGGCTTTGGTGGTGGGGCACAGCATTGTTGAAGACTATGAGGATCCGGCCGCGGCCATCGGCTTTATGCTGGCCGAGGCAACCTATGCTGCGGAAAACGATCCGCTGGAACGCATCCTGGAATTTGGCGGCGCGCGGGAAAGTTTCCGCCTGCTCACATCTGGTCAGCTAGCGCCTGACACCTTGTCGGCCTATGCAGAACACCTTGCGATCACCGAGGTTGGCACGCGAGGCACTGACGGGCTTATCGACGGCTTTGTGCGGCTGGGACTGACCGCCAGCCCTTATGCCTATGCGCTTGATATCTCAGGCGAAACTACGCTGGCCTTGATCGAAGCAGACGCGATCATTTCACAGTCCGCCCCCATTCTGACGGATGGCGAATGGGTTGCGCTGCAGGATATCTGCGCGAAGTAGCTTTATTTGATGTAGGCGTTCTGGAAACCCGCGGATTGGGCCTTGGCCAACGCAGATTGCGCGTCGGCATAGGAATAGAACGGTCCGGCCAGAACCATGCGAATGTCCTGAAAACCCTGACGTTGCTTGCCAATACGCACCGGCAATCCCATGCTGCGCACGCGGCGTGCAACGCGCTGCGCATCCTCGGACGAGCCATAGGCCGCCACCTGAACATAGGTGTTTGGCGTGATAACCATCGTATTGCCGCCGGTGCCGCGCGTGCTGACGGTGGACTGCGTCGCCACGCGCGTGTTTTTGTGCGCCGTCATGGGGGTCTTGCTGGTGTCCCAGACACTGGCCATCGCCTGCTGACCGTTTATGGTCTGCACACCCCGGTTCGGGTTCAACCGGTCATCTTTCCAAATCATGCGATACCCTTCTGGCGGTTGCGCCAGTTGCTTGGCTTCTTGATGCGACTGATAGAGATGCTGTGGGATAACCCGCGTGTTGCCCGCGACAGTGCCAGTCTTGACCGTTTGCCCCGGATAGACGCCTGCCGCGACCACCATATTGCCGTTGTGGTCCTGATAACTTGGCATCACGTCGCCACTGCTGGGCGCAATCAGCCCGCCACTCAGCGGATTGGTCTGCGATCCACAGCGGACATCCGCAGTCGGGTGAGCCAGGTATTGGCGGCTTTGCGCGGACAGATGCGTGCAGTTTCCGCCCACTTGCGCCACCTGCGGCATGGGTGCAATCGCTGCGGGCTGATGCACGACGACCGGGCGCGCGGGGGCTTTGCGCGGCGTTGCAACGCGCACCGGAGCGGGCTTGGGTTTTGGCGCTGCCACAACAACAGGATCAGGCTTTGCTGTTGGCTGGGGTGTAATTTCAATAATCTCTGGTTCGTCAGCAACCGCAGCAACAGCGGTCGTGCCAGCAACATTTGTTGGTTGCAGACCACAGACCAGCTTTCTGTCTCGCGTGACGCGCGGCACCCAGCTGGTCGACCCATCGACTCCGGCCCGAATAAACACACAGCCACGGCTGTCGACATACTGGTTGCCCTTGAAGGATGCCGGAGGCACCTCTGCTGGCACACCATCATCCCGCAATGACCGCGCGTCTACTGCCGAGGCCAGCGTCAAAGCGGCCAATAGCGTGTAGGAGAGTGTTTTTCTGAACTGCATCGTGCCCCCACAAGATATGGGGGCCAGTCTAGACGCAAAACCCTAAATGAGTAAAGTGCTACTAGAACCGTTCACGAAAAACTTAGCGCCCTATTTGGTGCCGAACATCCGGTCGCCTGCGTCGCCCAATCCAGGTACGATGTAGCCCTTTTCATTCAGGCACTCATCCAGCGATGCGGTGATAATTGGCACATCCGGATGCGCCTCTTTCATGCGCGCAACCCCTTCAGGTGCTGCGAGTAGGCAAAGAAAACGAATGTTGGTCGCACCGGCCTTTTTCAGCATGTCGATTGCGGCAACTGATGAGTTGCCAGTGGCCAGCATCGGATCAACCGCGATGACCAGACGCTCATCCATTTCAGATGGCACCTTGAAGTAGTATTCCACAGGCTCCAGCGTCTCTTCGTCGCGATACAGCCCGACAAATCCAACGCGGGCGGAGGGGATCAGATCCAGCATACCGTCCAACAGACCGTTGCCAGCACGCAAAATCGACACCAACGCCAGTTTGCGGCCCGCCAAAACCGGCGCGTCCATTTCCTGCATGGGGGTTTCAATCCGACGGGTCGTCATCGCAAGCGGGCGCGTCACCTCATAGGCCAAAAGCTGGCTGATCTCGCGCAAAAGCTGACGAAACTCGGAGGTCGAGGTCTCTTTTTTGCGCATCAGGGTGAGTTTGTGCTGAACCAGCGGGTGATCGACGACGGTCAGATGATCAGTCATACGGCCTCCAGGCGTTTTTGAATTACGGCGCGGGTCTCGTCATTGCAAAAGGCCGCTTTGATCGCCGTTTGATTGAGCTCCGCAAATACGTCCGTATCCCAACCGTGCGCCAGAGCCAACATCTCATATTCACGACGCATGGTCGTTCCAAAGAATGGCGGATCATCCGTCGAGACCGTCACTTTGACCCCCGCGTCACGCAATTTTTGAATGGGATGCGCGGCGAAGTCCTTGAAAAGCCCCAAAACAACATTCGAACCGGGGCAGACTTCGAGGGTGATGTCGCGCGCGATCAGCTCTTGAACCAGCTTGGGATCTTCGATGGCCCGCACACCATGACCGATACGTTCGACATTCAGGTCGCGGATTGCATCCCATATGCTGTCAGGACCGCCAAATTCCCCTGCATGGGTGGTCAGTTTCAGCCCCGCTTCGCGCGCCATATCAAAGGAATAGGCAAAATCGCCCTGCCGCCCTTTGCCCTCGTCACCGCCCATACCGAACCCGACAACCCAGTCGCCCGCTGTCTCGGCTGCACAAAGGGCTGTGCGCTTGGCAACTTCTGGGCCTTCGTGGCGGATGCAGGTGATGACGCCGCGCAAGGTAATGCCATGGGTTGTTTCAGCGCGGTCTGCCGCGTCTTGGACAGCGTGCAGGTATTCACGCCACGCACCCAGATCGCCGCCGCCGCAGAACTCGGGCGACAAGAAGCTTTCAACATAGACAACGCCGTTTGCAGCGCATTCCTCAAGGACCGCCGTGGTCAAACGGCCAAAATCCTCTGGCGTCTGCAATACGGCTGTCGCCGCCTCATAGGTGCGCAAAAAGTTCACAAAGTCGGTGAACTTATAATTGCCGCTGTCATCAAAAACGCCCGTTAGATCGACGTTCTTTTCATGCGCAAGCTGGCGCACGAATGCAGGCGGCGCTGCCCCTTCGTGGTGCAGGTGCAGTTCGACTTTTGGCAACGCGGCGACACTCATAAAAAACTCCGTCCAGGTCCGTGAGAGGGGATATTCAGATGCTGTGCCACCGTGGCCGCAACATCCGCAAAAGCGATATGACCGGCAGAGCCCTGCCCGACACCATAGCACAGAACTGGCACACATTCCCGAGTATGGTCCGTGCCGCTCCAGGTGGGGTCATTGCCGTGATCAGCAGTCAAGATCAAGAGGTCGCCGTCGCGCAACTTGGGCAACACCCCTGCGATCTGCTGATCAAACCATTCCAGCGCACGCGCATAGCCCGATACATCGCGTCGGTGGCCATAGACGCTGTCAAACTCGACGAAATTCGCAAATGTCAGGCTGCCGTCATCGGCCTCGTCAACCAGTCGATGCAGATGGGTCATCAGCGCAGCGTCATCGCCTTTGTGCACCTCATCAATGCCCTGCATCGAAAAGATATCCCCAACCTTCCCAATGCCATAGACCCGACGCCCCGCATCCTGCACCCAGTTGGTGAGAATGGGCTCTGGCGGAGTGATGGCATAGTCTTTGCGATTGGTGGTGCGCGTAAATCCCGAGTCGGCGTCGCCTTTGAAGGGCCGCGCAATCACACGACCGACTTTCATGTCGTGCAAGATCGGCGCAATCGCCTCGCAGAACGCATAGAGCCTGCTGAGACCAAAGGTATCTTCGTGTGCCGCGACCTGAAACACACTGTCAGCCGAGGTATAGCAGATCGGAAAACCCGTCTGCATATGCAGCGCACCAAGGTCTTGAATGACTTGCGTTCCCGACGCGTGGCAATTGCCCAGAATTCCATCGACACCGGTCAGGCCTGTGATCTGATCGACCAGCTCTTTGGCAAAAGCCGGACGTGTGTCTGGGAAATATTTCCAATCCCACGGCACCGGCAAACCCGCCAGTTCCCAATGGCCCGAAGGCGTGTCCTTGCCAAGAGAGGCCTCATGTGCCACCGCCCAAAACCCCTGACTTTCTGCGTTCAAGCCCGGCGTTGGCGCGTCCGAGGCCGCTCGGGTCGCCGCGCCAAGCCCAAGTTTGTCCAAGGTCGGCACCTGCAATGCACCGCTGCGCCCCTCTTCCGCGCGCCCGTCCGCACAGGCTTGGGCGATGCGCCCCAGCGTGTTCGCGCCGGTATCGGGCCGGTCCTGATTAAAAAACCGGTCCGCATCCTTGGCACCGCCGATGCCAACGCTGTCCATCACAACAAGGAAGGCGCGACTCATGCCACGATCCTTTCATAGATCAGGGGCGGCAGGTCCGGTTGGGCTTCGGTGATCTCGATGGCCGCCAGAACCTGTTGCGCCGCCCGATCCGCAGCGTCCTCTCGGGCCGCATGGATCTTGAGCAGAGGTTGGCCTTTGCTGACTTTTGCGCCCAGGGACACCACGTCAGACAGTCCAACAGCTGGATCGACCACATCGCTTTCCACCTGACGCCCGCCGCCCAGACCGATCACCGCCAGCCCCAAGGCCTCGCCATCAAAGCTGGCGACATAGCCTGACTTTGGCGCCGGAATTTCACGGATCACGCTGGCCTCTGGCAAAAAGCGAGACCAGTTTTCGGTGAAGGCCACCGGCCCGCCCTGCGCGAATACCATTTTGCCAAAGGCCTCGGCTGCGCGGCCGTCTGCCACAGATTTCAGGATCATCTCGATCCCAGCGTCCAGATCGGTCGCAAGACCTGCGTTTTCCAGCAACACGCCGCCCAGCGCCGCGGAGAGCTCGAGCAAGCGCCCACCTTTGCCTTTGCACAGCACCTGCATCACTTCGTCGATTTCCAAAGCGTTGCCCAAGGCCGGTGCAAGCGGTGCGCTCATGTCTGAAATCACGGCGGTGGTGGGACACCCTGCCAATTGCGCGGTTTGCACCAAAGACTGCGCCAAAGCGCGCGACTCTTCGGCCGATTTCATCAACGCGCCAGAGCCAAGTTTGACGTCCAGCACAAGGTTCTCAAGCCCTGCGGCAAGCTTTTTGGACAGAATAGACGCAGTGATCAGATCCAGACTTTCGACCGTCGCGGTGACGTCGCGCACGGCATAAAGCCGCTTGTCCGCAGGCGCGATATTGGCGGTTGCACTGACAATCGCCGAGCCCGTTTCATTGACCACACGGCGAAAGGCACCCTCGTCCAGATCCACCCGCAGTCCGGGGATGGCTTCGAGCTTGTCCAATGTGCCGCCCGTGTGTCCAAGGCCACGGCCGGAAATCATCGGCACATAGGCACCACAGGCCGCAAGCGCCGGTGCCAGCACCAAAGACACACAGTCGCCAATACCGCCAGTGGAGTGTTTATCAAGGATCGGGCCGGGCAAACCCCAGCGCAGACGATCACCACTGTCACGCATGGCGACGGTCAAATCAGACCGCGCCTGAGCACCCAGCCCATTCAGGCAGACCGCCATCGCAAAGGCACCGGCCTGCGCATCGCTGACAGAACCATCTGACAAGCCAACCGCAAACCATGCCAATTCCTGAGCGCTGGGAACGTCGCCGCCCCGCAGCTTTGCAATAATCGCGCGCGCGTCCATTATGAATTCTCGAGGTATTCGTCAGAAAAGACGCCGGGGATCAATTCGGCAATGGTGGTCTTTTGTTCGACTCCCGCAACAGTGGCCATGGTCACAACCACATCACCTGCACCAAATTCAGACAGTTTCTGACGACAGCCGCCACAAGGAGACACCGGCAAGGGCGCATCGGCGACAACGTAAACCTCGGTCAGTTTGGTTTCACCGGCCGCCACCATCGCGGCAATCGCGCCGGCTTCGGCGCATGTGCCCTCGGGGTAGGCAGCGTTTTCGACGTTGCAGCCAGCATAGATATTGCCATCCGCGCCGCGCACCGTAGCGCCAACTTTGAAGTTTGAATACGGAGCATAGGCTTTTTCGCGTACGGCCCTCGCCTGATCTTTCATGCTCATTCCTAATCTCCTGCGTTGTCTTTTTTATAGGGTCTGATTCGAGGTCTGATTGGCCCATCAGCATACCACTTTGCCAAATGGCGCAGCAGAGGCCAACCTATGCAAACTATACCCTCTAAAATTTGACCGATAGATAAAATTTAACGGTTGTTTTCTGGGAATACCAGAAACTCTTGCAACCCACGTAAGAGCAAAGGGGCAATCATCCAGCCCAAAGCGCCTTGAATAACTGGAAAATTGACGCACCACGACACGCGCTATTCACAGGCTGAAAATTTTAGTTTAACACTAAACAAAATTCTTGGAGAGCTTAGATGTCAGACACCTCATCGGATTCCCAACGCCAGGCCGCACTTGACTATCACGCGCTCCCCAAGCCGGGAAAACTCGAGATCCGTGCAACAAAGCCCCTGTCCACAGGTCGCGATCTGTCACGCGCATATTCTCCGGGCGTTGCCGAAGCCTGCCTGGAAATCAAAGACGATCCGGCAAACGCAGCGCTTTATACATCGCGCAGCAATCTGGTTGCCGTGGTCACCAATGGCTCGGCTGTTTTGGGATTGGGCAACATCGGCGCCTTGGCCAGCAAGCCTGTCATGGAAGGCAAGGCGGTGCTGTTCAAGAAGTTTGCCGATCTCGACTGCTTTGACATCGAGGTCGATGAAACCGATCCGGAAAAGCTGGCCGACATCGTCTGCGCCTTAGAGCCAAGCTTTGGCGCGGTGAACCTTGAGGACATCAAAGCCCCCGACTGCTTTATCGTTGAAAAACTCTGCCGCGAGCGGATGAATATTCCCGTATTCCACGACGACCAGCACGGCACAGCCATCGTTGTCGGCGCGGCGGCCACGAACGCGCTGCGCGTGGCGGGCAAAAGCTTTGCCGACATCAAGATCGTCTCAACCGGCGGCGGGGCGGCGGGCATTGCCTGCCTAAACATGCTCATCAAGCTGGGCGTAAAACGAGAGAACATCTGGCTGTGTGACATTCACGGTCTGGTCTATGAGGGCCGCACCGAGGACATGAACCCGCAGAAAGCGGCCTTTGCACAGGCCAGCGACCTGCGCACGTTGGATGATGTCATTGACGGCGCGGATCTGTTCCTCGGCTTGTCCGGCCCCAATGTTCTAAAGCCTGCGATGGTCGAAAAAATGGCAGAGCGGCCGATCATCTTTGCGCTGGCCAACCCGACGCCAGAGATCATGCCCGACGCCGCGCGCAAGGTTGCGCCCGATGCGATCATTGCGACAGGCCGCAGCGATTTCCCCAATCAGGTCAACAATGTGCTGTGCTTCCCCTTTATTTTCCGGGGCGCGCTGGACGTGGGGGCCACAGAGATCAACGACGAAATGCAAGTTGCCTGTGTCGAAGGCATTGCAGAGCTGGCCCGCGAAACCACTTCGGCCGAGGCTGCTGCGGCCTATAAAGGCGAGCAGCTTACATTTGGGGCAGACTATCTGATCCCGAAACCTTTTGATCCTCGGCTGGTGGCCATTGTGTCCGGTGCCGTTGCCAAAGCTGCGATGGACAGCGGCGTGGCGACGCGTCCACTGAGCGATCTGGCGGCCTATAAACAAAAGCTGAACCAATCCGTGTTCAAGTCGGCTCTGCTGATGCGTCCAGTTTACGAGGCCGCACGCGTTGCCTCGCGCCGCATTGTCTTTACCGAAGGCGAGGACGAACGCGTGCTGCGGGCAGCACAGGCCATGCTTGAGGAAACCACCGAACAGCCCATTCTGATCGGCCGCCCCGAAGTCGTCACCGCCCGCGCCGAACGCGCGGGGCTGAAAATTCGTCCGGGTGTGGATTTTGATATCGTGAACCCGGAAAACGATCCGCGATATCGCGACTATTGGCAATCCTACCACAAAATTATGGAGCGCCGAGGCGTCACGCCCGATCTGGCCCGCGCCATCATGCGCACGAACACCACAGCCATTGGTGCGATCATGGTGCATCGGGGCGAGGCCGACAGTATGATTTGCGGCACGTTTGGCGAATACCGCTGGCATTTGAACTATGTCGAACAGGTTCTGGGTGGCGGCAACTATAACCCCGATGGCGCGCTGTCGCTGATGATCCTCGAAGATGGGCCCCTCTTTATTGCTGACACACATATTCGCTATGCGCCGACGCCAGAGGAAATTGCCCTCTCCGCCATTGGCGCTGCGCGTCATGTGCGCCGCTTTGGGCTAGAGCCGCAGATTGCGCTGTGTGGTCAAAGCCAGTTTGGCAATTCGGACTGCGACAGCGGCCTGCGTTTGCGCGCCGCTATGGACATTCTGGGGCAGGAATACCGCGACTTTACCTATGACGGCGAAATGAACATCGAGACGGCGCTTGATCCGGACCTGCGGCAGCGGGTCTTTCCAAGTTCCAAACTGAATGGCCCTGCCAATGCTTTGATCTTTGCCAACGCGGATGCCGCCAGCGGTGTGCGAAACGTCCTTAAGATGCGCGCGGGTGGTCTAGAGGTCGGCCCTATCCTGATGGGCATGGGCAACCGTGCGCATATCGTCAGCCCGTCCATTACCGCACGTGGACTTTTGAACATGGCGGCGATCGCCGGGACACCAGTTGCCCACTACAGCTAGCGTTGTAAAAATCTGCGAAACTTTGCAAACTTAGGCCAAAACCATGAATATCGGCCAAGTTTGCAGGGGTTTGCTTGCAAACCCTATTCAAAATTGCAAATTTTTTTACTGAATTTTACAGCCTCTGCGCAACCAGACTTTACGCACCGGAAGCCCGCTGTCTAGAGTGCGCGCAAGGAGGACATGCGATGAGTTATGCAGAGGTTTACGCCGCGTGGCAGAAGGATCCCGAGGGATTTTGGTTGAAAGCGGCCGAGGCGATCGATTGGGTTGAGGCTCCGACATCAGGGGTCACGGACAAAGGCGATGGCTTTTACGACTGGTTTGCCGACGCAAAGGTCAACACCTGCTGGAATGCTCTGGACCGCCATGTCGAGGCCGGTCGCGGCGATCAGGCGGCGGTGATCTATGACTCTCCGATGACCGGAACGAAACGGTCTATCTCTTATGCCGAGATGCGTGATGAGGTTGCGACATTCGCAGGCGCCCTCGCCGCACAGGGTATCGAAAAAGGTGACCGGGTTATCATTTACATGCCCATGGTCCCCGAAGCGCTTGTTGCGATGCTTGCCTGTGCGCGGATCGGCGCGATCCATTCCGTGGTGTTTGGTGGCTTTGCCTCAAACGAGCTGGCGGTGCGCATTGATGACGCCACCCCCAAAGCCATTATCGCCGCATCCTGTGGGCTGGAACCGGGCCGCGTGGTCTCCTATAAGCCGCTGCTTGACGGCGCGATCGAGATGGCGACCCACAAACCCGACGTTTGCGTGATCCTCCAGCGCGAACAAGCCACAGCCGAGATGGGCGCACGTGACGTCGATTGGCGCGAGATTGCAGCCGCGGCCAGCCCGATTGACTGCGTACCGGTCGAAGGTACGCACCCTGCCTATATCCTCTATACCTCTGGCACGACCGGTCAGCCCAAAGGTGTCGTGCGTCCAACGGCAGGCCATCTTGTGGCGCTGAACTGGACGATGAAAAACATCTATGACATCGACCCCGGCGAAGTTTTCTGGGCCGCCAGCGACGTGGGCTGGGTCGTAGGTCACAGCTATATCTGCTACGCCCCCTTGATCCACGGCAACACAACTATCGTGTTCGAAGGCAAACCCGTCGGCACACCTGATGCGGGCACGTTCTGGCGCGTGATTTCCGAACATAAGGTCGCCAGCTTCTTCACCGCGCCAACAGCATTCCGTGCAGTCAAACGCGAAGACCCGACGGGCGCGATGATCCATGACTATGATCTCAGCTGCCTGCGCAGCGTATTCCTTGCCGGTGAACGCGCAGATCCCGACACTATCAGCTGGGCCGAGACCAATCTGAAAGTGCCGGTCATTGACCATTGGTGGCAAACAGAAACCGGCTATGCGATTGCCTCTAACCCACTGGGAATTGAGCAGATGCCGATCAAGCTGGGCTCGCCCTCTGTGCCCATGCCGGGGTATCAGGTGGATATTCTGGATGACGCGGGCCACCCCGTCGCTGCGGGCGAACTTGGCGCGATTGCTGTTAAGCTGCCGCTGCCGCCCGGCACCCTGCCAACACTTTGGAATGCCGATGCGCGCTATCAATCCAGCTATCTTGATGCCTACCCCGGGTACTACGAAACCGGCGATGCGGGCATGAAGGACGAGGACGGCTATCTCTATATCATGGCGCGCACGGATGACGTGATCAACGTCGCAGGCCACCGTCTGTCCACCGGAGGCATGGAAGAGGTGCTTGCCGATCACCCCGACGTCGCAGAATGCGCGGTTATCGGTGTAGCGGATCAACTCAAGGGGCAAATGCCGCTTGGCTTCCTGTGCCTCAACTCAGGAACTGACAGGCCGCATGAGGACATTGTCGCCGAGGTCGTGAAACTGGTGCGCGAGAAAATCGGCCCCGTCGCCGCCTTTAAAATGGCCACGGTGGTGGAACGGCTGCCCAAGACCCGTTCTGGCAAGATCCTGCGAGGCACCATGGTGTCGATTGCGGATGGCAAAGAGTGGAAAATGCCTGCGACCATTGATGATCCTGCCATTCTAGACGAAATCACCGAGGCGTTGCAGGGATTGGGTTACGCTAAATAGCGCGTCCTACCAAGGCAACGACAGCGGGGCGCTAC
>NZ_CAXREH010000129.1:0-10152 GCF_964229375.1 Cognatishimia sp. | reverse complement strand
GGAAAATCCATAGGGTTTGGCCTTGGTGGCAGGCGTGATTTTTTGAGGATGACCCCAATGATCCAGAAATGGGCGATACCTTCGTTGTGTTTGATTGTTTTGGGCGCATGTACGGATGGCGACGATTTTGCCAGCTCTAACAGTGCGCGACCTGCGTCGCAGGAGCTTGTTGACCTGGCCGCGCCGGGTCAGGATCTGAGCCAAGTGCGGGTCGATCCCGTCACGGGATGTTTTGTCTACCGCTATCGCGGCCCGATCGAGACGACGTATCTGCCGGTGCGCACGCCGCAGGGCAATCCAATCTGTACCCGCGCGCAAAGCTAGCGCTGATTTTTTCGACGAAACAATAAAAAACGGCCTGAGGTTTAACCCTAGGCCGTTTGATGCGTTTCAGAACCGGATTGCGCGGTTTAGCTGCGCGCTGTGATCGTCGGATCTGGCGAATAGAAATGTGCCCGCACGCCGAGGTCTACGCTTTCGTAGAGATGGTTGATGTGGGCCATCACCATCCGCACACAGCCAGAGCTTGCCCGCAGCCCGATGGACCGTGGAGTCGGGGTTCCGTGGATCCGCAAATAGGTGTCGCGTTTGCCACGATAGAGATAAAGCGCGCGGGAGCCCAGCGGGTTGGCGGGGCCGCCATCCATGCCGCCTGCGTGCTGTTTGTATTTATGCGGTTCGCGTTTGATCATGGCGGCGGTTGGGGTCCAAACCGGCCATTTGGCTTTGCGGCGGATCGTATAGATCCCGGGCGCGTAAAGATCGCCTCGGGCAATCGCCACGCCATATCGCATTGCGGTGCCGTCATCGCCGATGTGATACAGATACCGGGCGACCGCATCGACGTGGATGTCGCCGGGGGTCAGCCCATCATTGATGCGGACTTTCTGTGGTAGAAAGCGTGCGTGCAGATCCCAAGGGTTGGTTTTGTAGGGATCAAAATTCGCGGGAGTCACCTGTGCGTCCCATGTATTCCACATGGATTTACGCGTGACAGGCGCAGCCATAACCGGGGGCGCGATCGGCGCTGAGAACAGCGCGGCGCTGGAGATCATAAAGGTTCGGCGATTAAACATTCTTACAATAGCCTTCAAACTAGGGCCCAAACTGCCGTTAAGATTCCTTAAGGGGAGGGGGAGACTCTACTAAAATCCCCGTGATCGGCCAAAGAAGTCGTCCGCAGACCTGAAAGTGTGACAAATCTGCGCATTGTTGTTTCTGCTCAGGATACAAAAAACGCGGGCTCCGTTAAGAGGCCCGCGTTTGTTAATAATGAAGGTCTGCGTTTGTTACGCGACGGCCGGGCGCGACCGCCACAAGGCTGCGAACAAGGCCAGTATAGCCAGCCAGTCCAACACAAAGATGGTCAGGAAGACCCAAGTGGGCACCATCGCAGTGGACCAGGCAGAGCCGATCGCAATGACGCTGCCGATCATCAAGATCAGGAACACCAGATAGGCCAGCCAGCGCCATCCCTGTAGCAGCCCGTAGGCCAGCACGAGATAAAACAGACCCGCAGGCACCAGAATGAGCGCGCCAGACGCAAAACTGCTGACAAGCGGTGCAAGAATGTGGAGGATCCCACTTAGGCCGACAAAGAGCGCGCCTATGCGAAATGGACCTTTTGCATCAATCATTGTGCCACCCTCTTAGTTGTCGCTGTGGCAGGGGTAGCCAGCGACGCCCCAGGCCAGAATATCGTCTACGTGTTCTTGCAGGCTATAGGGCGCAGGCTCGCGTCCTCCGCCCGGGCTCCAGGCCCAATGCAGGATCAGGTCGTGATCCAGATGGCTTGCCAAGGCCAGATAGTCGCGGTCTCCGTTCAGGCTCGGGTCACGCAGCTGCGCGCAGATCTCGTCGGAAGATTTGCCGAACCAGTCGGCTTCGACCGGAGCCAGTTGCCAGTTCGTGGCCACCTGAGGCGCCATGTGTGGTCCGTCATTTGCGCCTTGGTTATAGGCGTGACAGGTCGAGCACAGCAGGAATTCCGCTCCGATCCGGCTTTCGCCAGCGCGGATGTTCATCCCGTGCACGCGGGTCTTGCCATAGGACGGCCCAGACCACATGGGCCGGTCGCTGGCACCTGTGTGACAGTTCGAACAGCGCGGATGCGACGCGACTTCATAGACGCGGTCCCAGGCTGCCAACCCATCTGCGCGCGAGACCGTAGCGGGCGGATCGATAGTGACATGCGCGCCGCTTTCACCCTCGGCGACCGCATGTGTGGCGAGGCCAAGCGCAAGGGCAAGGCTTGTGATAACTGGAAATCTCATAGCGGGCCTCACACGAAATCGACGAATTTGTTGAACGGCATTTCGCGCAGGCGTTTGCCTGTTGCTGCGAAAATGGCGTTGCCGAGCGCCGGTGCCGCGGGTGGAACCGGTGGTTCGCCAAAGCCGCGGACCTTTTCCAGATTCTCGAGCGCCTTGAAGTGAATCGGGGGGCATTGCCAGATGCGCATCGCCTCGTGGTCGTAGTAGTTTTCTTGCTGCGCCACGCCGTTTGCATAGGTGATTTCGCAATTGATCGCGTGACCCAATCCGAAAACGGTGCCTCCGGTCGCCATGTTGTCGAGGTTGTTGGGGTCAATGACCACGCCCACATCGGCGGCCACCCAGACTTCGTCCAGTTTTATGCCGGCGGGCGTGTTGGTGACTTGAACCACGGTTACAACCGGTACGCCAAAGCTGAAGCCATAGGCAACGCCACGCCCCGTGTTTGGCCCGACTTTATGCCCGTTCCAGGAACACATGTCGGCGGCGGCCTCGAGCACTTTGACCGATTGGCCATGCCCCATCAGACGGATGCGTTCCATCATCGGGTCGGCCCCGGCTGCGTGGATGGTTTCGTCGAGCATGGTGTCATAGATGAACACATTCGGAGCCGCCCCAACCGAGCGCCACGAAGAGGTGGGTGCAAGGTTGTCGACGCGGAACGAGCGCACGCGGTTATTCTGCAGGTTCAGCATGGGGTAATCCCACGCGCCTTCGTGCAGTTGCGTGTCTGGCATGGGCAGGTTGATCCCCATCCGGCTCATCTGAGAGGCCATCACAGACGCGCCGCAGATGTCGACATTCATCGACGTCACTTTGCCGTCTTTATGCTTGCCAATTCCGCGGCCTATGGTGATGTGGCGGGGGAAATCCTGCAGGAAGTCCTCTTCGCGAGAATAGGTCAGCTTAACCGGTGTGCCTTTCAGCTTTGTCGCGATCTCTGCGGCCTGACGCACATAGTCAAACTCGAGCCGGTGCCCAAAGCTGCCGCCGATGAACAGGTTGTGCAGATGCACGTTCTCGACATCGACGCCGGTGATTTCTGCCACAAAGGTTTCCACCATCATCTGGATTTGGTGTCCGGTCCAGATGTCCACACGATCTTCGCTGACAAGGATCGTTGCTGTCAGAGGCTCAAGTGGCGCATGCGCGACATAGGGCGAACGATAGTCCGCGGTCACCTCTGTGCCTTCGGCGGTTGTCACATCGCCGACTTCGCGGGCCTCGGCATTGAGGTGCTCTTCTTTGCCGATAGCGTTTTCCAGTATTGCCCAGTGCTCGGCCTGCTCAAGCGGGTAGGTCGGCTTTTCCCAGTCAATGGAGACGGCGTTCGCGGCTTTGATCGCGCGCCACGTGTTGTCGGCCACCACGGCGATGCCATTGGTGATTTCAAAGATGTCTTGCACGCCTCGCATTTGAAGGGCGTCCGCCGCATCAAAAGACTTCATCGGTGCACCCTTGTTCGGGTTGGTGCGCACGGTGGCGTGCACCATGTTCTCGATGTTGAAATCAATGCCGTAGTCCAGCGTGCCTGTGCACTTTGGAAGCATATCGGTCCGGCCGTGAGATTTGCCAAGAATGCGCCAATCCGACGGCTGTCGCAGTTCCACGAAACGCACGGGTTCTACCTCGGCTGCAGCGCCCGCAAGCGAGGTATAGGTCAGCTCTGATCCGTCAGGCAGGATGACGGCGCCTTTGGCCGTCTTGAGTTGGTCGACTGGAACGCCCGAGACCTGCGATGCCGCAAGTTTGAGGGTTTCGCGAGCCGTCGCGCCAGCGTCGCGCAGTTTAAGAAACACATCGGGCATTGCGGAGGATCCGCCGGTTGCCATCATTGGCAGCACCGCGCGCAGGGCGCCGTTCACAAAGCCGCGGGTCCGTTCCACCGAGGCGTTGTATTCATAAAGCGGAATACCGGCCATCGCGTCGCCCATACCGCCGTTTGCATAGGCCGGGCCCGGGATGCCAAAGCTGATCTCGACCTGATCCAGTTCGACATCGAGTTCCTCGGCAATCAGTGAGGCCTGCGCAGATTGCACGCCCTGACCTTTGTCCGCATGAGTGGCGATCAATGTGATCTTGTCTGAATCGATGACGACCCATGGGTTAAACGTGGCAGCGCCGTCCGCTAGGGTTTCTTCATTCGGGTTATCAAAGGGGGCCACAGCGCGGTAGGTGCCAAAAGCAACCGCGCCGCCGACGGCCACGGATCCAACCAGAAAGCTGCGGCGTGTGATGGTACGTAGACGACCCATATCTATGCCTCCCGGATTTTTGCCGCGGCGCTGTGAACAGCGGCGCGGATGCGGGGATAGGTGCCACAGCGACACAGGTTGCCGCCCATGACCACGTCGATTTCCTCGTCAGAGGGGGCATCGTTCATATCCAGCAAGGACGCGGCCTGCATGATTTGGCCAGACTGACAATAGCCGCATTGCGCCACCTGATGTTCAACCCAGGCTTCTTGCACGGCATGGAGTGAGTCAGGCGTGCCCAGACCTTCGATGGTAACAATGTCCGAGTCCGCAGCAGTGGCCGCCGTGACCTGACAGCTGCGCACCGCGAGGCCGTCCATATGCACGGTGCAGGCGCCACATTGCGCAACGCCGCATCCGTATTTTGTACCCGTTAAACCAAGTTCGTCGCGAAGGACCCAAAGCAGCGGCATGTCGTCTTCGACATCAACCTCTTGGGCTTTCCCGTTAATCGTGAATTTCATGCTAGCCTCTTTTTATGCTGGCGATCGGCGTCCGTTGGAAATTGGACATAAATTGTATATTTGTAAATTGACGGATTTCGCAAGAGATGTCAAACCCGCATTATGAACGAGAGAGAGTTAAGCATTCTTGACGCCGCGCAATCTGTCTTTGCGAAATACGGTGTTTCGAAGACCACGATGAGCGATATTGCCGAGGCGGCTGGGGTTGCGCGCCAGACGGTCTATAATGCGTTTGCCACCAAAAACGATATCCTTCGGGCGGCTGTCAGGGTCGAAACAGAGCGGTCGATCGCAGAGGTCAGAGCCGCCTGGGAAGTTGCGTCAACTCTTGAAGAACGTATTGAGATTTTTCATAAATTTGGCCCACTGCGCTGGTATCAGATGGTCGAAGATCATCCCGATCTGGCGGACCTTTGGGAGGGTCTGCACCACATTGCGGCAGAGGAAATCCACAAAGGCAAACTCGCGTGGCTGGAGATGTTCGTTCAGATGTTTGAACGGCAGGATGTCACGCCAGTTGATCCAGGCCTGACGCACAAAGATCTGGCGGATTTTCTGTATAGCACCGGCAAGCACGCAAAGTTCGAAACCGACTCGTTTGAGCACATGAAGCGGCGCCTGCACATCTGCAAAGTCGCGATGCTGAACCTGGTGCAGGACTAAGTGCCGATAGGCGCACCGCGGTTTTGACCCTCAAATTCCACTCTAGGAAAGTGTCTGCTTTTCATGCCAATAGGGTGTCACGAATTAAAAAGGTGGGCGGGATGTTCCGTCCAGAATACATATGTCTGATCCAAAGACCGGCTCGATCGAGGGCATTGCCAAACGCGCGCTTCAGAAAGAGGCGGATGCGCTTTATCAAATGGCCGACGATTTGCCCAAAGACTTCGCACCAGCGGTAGAGCGCATTTTGGGCATGGACGGGCGCGTGGTTGTGTCTGGTGTCGGCAAATCCGGCCATATTGGCCGCAAGATTGCAGCGACTTTGGCCAGTACCGGAACGCCGTCTTATTTTGTGCATGGATCCGAAGCCAGCCACGGCGATCTGGGCATGGTCACGTCGCACGACATCTGCATTCTGATTTCCAACTCAGGCGAAACCGCAGAATTGCGCGATATCACACTTTATACGCGTCGGTTCAACATCCCTTTGATTGCGATCTCTTCAAATCCGGACAGCGTTCTGATGCAGGCTGCGGATTATAAGCTGGCTTTGCCAAAGGCACCTGAGGTCTGCGCCATCGGGAAAGCGCCGACGACATCGACGACTCTGACGTTGGCGCTGGGCGATGCGTTGTCTGTGGCCGTTATGGAAAAGCGCGGCTTTGATGCGGATCAGTTTCAGGTTTTCCACCCCGGCGGCAAACTTGGCAGTCAGATGAGCCGGGTGGCCGATCTGATGCATGGGCAGGACAGCCTGCCGGTGGTCGCGCCTCAGGATCCCATGTCCGAGGTATTGCTGACCATGACGTCGGGTGGCTTCGGTGTGGCTTTTGTGGTGGCTAACGGCAAGCTTGAGGGTGTGATCACCGACGGCGATTTGCGGCGCAACATGGACAGTTTGCTGGGTAAATCGGCGCGCGACATTGCCAATACCGACCCGACCCGGATCGAGCCTGACATGCTGGCTGCCAAAGCGCTCGCGATTGTGAACGAGCGCAAGATCACGGCGTTGCCCGTGGTTGATTCAGATGGCGCGCCAGTTGGCATTCTGCATGTCCATGATTTGCTACGCGCAGGCGTCGCCTAAGAGGTAGAAAATGAAGACAGTCATTCTGATCCCCGCGCGCTACGCGTCTACACGTTATCCGGGCAAGCCGTTGGTTGAGCTGACCCAAAAAGACGGGTCCAAGAAATCCCTGATCCAGATGAGCTGGGAAGCGGCCATCGGGGTAGCAGGGGTTGATGCGGTTTATGTTGCGACGGATGATGCGCGTATCAAGGCCGCATCCGAGGCCTTTGGCGCGCAGGTCATTATGACGTCAGAAGAGTGTGAGAACGGCACAGCGCGGTGCGCGGATGCCTTGGCAAAGGGTGGATTGGACGCTGATCTGATCGTCAATCTGCAAGGGGACGCCCCTTTGACGCCCGCGTGGTTTGTCGAAGATCTGATCGACGCAATGAAGACAGATCCAGAAGCTCAGGTGGCGACGCCTGTGTTGCAATGCGATGCGCTGACCTATGGGCATTTCATCGAGGATCGCAAAGCTGGCCGCGTCGGTGGCACAACGGCCGTATTCAACACAAAAGGCCATGCGCTGTATTTCTCGAAAGAGGTGCTGCCCTTTATCGATGCGGACAAGGTGCCGGATCAGAACATTCCGGTGTATCACCACGTCGGCGTGTACGCCTATCGGCCAGAGGCGCTTAGGGCCTATTCATCCTGGCCCGTCAGCCAGCTGGAAACGCTTGAAGGGCTAGAGCAGCTGCGGTTCCTGTTCAACGACACCAAAGTGCGTTGCGTCGAAGTGGACGGCAAAGGGCGCGTATTCTGGGAGTTGAACAACCCAGAGGACGTGCCGCGTATTGAAAGTGTGCTGAAAAATCTGCAGGCCTGATCAGGGCGGGGCCCCCGTGCCTGCGCCTTACAAGCCAGGTGCGATGTCTTTGATATAGGCCGCCAGATCGTCCTTAAGATCCGGACGGTTCAAAGCAAAAGAGACAGTGGCCTGCAAAAAGCCCGCTTTTGAGCCGCAATCAAACCGTGTGCCTTCAAAACAGAAGCCAGTGACCGGGCGCGGGCTTGCGATTTCTGCTGCGATGGCGTCGGTCAATTGGATCTCGCCGCCTGCGCCTTTGCCCACATTGCCCAACTGATCCATGATTTCAGGCGCCAGAATATAACGGCCAATGACAGCAAGATTTGACGGCTCTGTGCCCTTGGCCGGTTTCTCGACCATGGAATTGACGGGCAACACTGGGCCCTTCGCGTCTTTGTCGACGTCCAGTATACCGAACGATGATGTTTGCTCGCAGGGAACTTCCATCGCAGCAACCATGTTGCCGCCGATATCAGCATAGGCCTCGACCATTTGTTGCAGGCAGGGCTTTTCGGCCGCGATCACGTCATCAGGCAACATGACGGCAACCGGTTCGTTGCCGATCAGTCGCCGCGCGCACCATACTGCGTGTCCAAGCCCAAGGGCTTTGTGCTGACGCAGATAGGCAATCTGGCCAGACTCCATATTGGTGCCCTCAAGGATCGAAAGCAGCTCTTTCTTTCCTTTGGCTTCCAGCTCGGCTTCCAGATTGGGCGAGCGGTCAAAGTAATCTTCCAGCGCATCCTTGCCGCGCGAGGTCACAAAGATAAAGTCTTCGATCCCAGCGGCCCGTGCTTCGTCGATCGCATATTGAACCAGCGGACGGTCCACCAGCGTCATAATCTCTTTCGGCACAGACTTGGTGGCGGGCAAAAACCGCGTGCCCAATCCCGCAACCGGGAAAATCGCCTTTGTGACTTTGTTCTTCATCGTTGGTTCACTCTTAAGAAAACTTGCCTGTGGGCTTTGGCCTACAGCATGGATTGGGCCAAAACCAGTATGAAGTCATGGAGAATTTGTGGCGGAATTCCCCACTTGGCCCATTTGGAACGTCGCGTAGCGACCTAATGGACGCGACGTCGGGATGCTTGTGAAACGCGATCAAAAAGTTACGCTGACGGCGAACACGGAGGTAAGCTATGGACGCGCGTATTGTAGGGTGGGGTCACACCAAATTTGGACGACTGGAAGAGTCCTCACTGGAGGACATGATTGTCGATGTCACAAAAGAGGCCGTTGCGCATGCTGGGGTCGATTATGCGGATATCGATGGCATCTGGCTTGGGAACTTCAATGCCGGTTTGGTGCCTGACGGGTTTGCATCGTCGCTGGCGCTTCATGCTGACGAAGCATTGCGTTTCACACCTGCGACGCGCGTCGAAAACGCCTGCGCATCTGGCGCCGCGGCGCTGTATTCTGCGCGCGCTGCGATTCAGGCCGGCCAGGCCAAGGTCGCTCTGGTGATCGGGGCCGAGAAAATGACCTCACAAACGACGCAGGGCGTGACCGAAGCTTTGGCGAGCGCGTCCTATAACAAAGAAGAAGCGGGCACGTCGTTCCCGCAGATCTTTGCCCGTTTCGCCCAGGCCTATTTTCAGGAATACGGCGACCAGTCTGCGACACTGGCTAAGATTGCCGCAAAGAACCATGCAAATGCGATGAACAACCCCTTGGCGCATCTGCGTAAAGATGTTGGGTTCGAAGCCTGCAATACAGTGTCTGACAGAAACCCGATTATCGCAGCACCCCTGCGCATGACCGATTGCTCGCTCATCTCTGATGGCGCAGCGGCCATTATTCTGGCAGCAGACGATGTTGCTGACGACATGGCGCACAATATCGGGTTCCGTGCGGCAACACAGATCAACGACTATCTGCCAATGTCTCGGCGAGATGTTTTGGCGTTCGAAGGTCCAGCCAAAGCGATTCATAATTCTTTGTCTTCTGCCGGAGTTTCTCTAGAGGACATCAACTTTGCCGAAGTCCATGACTGCTTCACGATAGCAGAGCTTCTGATCTACGAAGCCATGGGGCTGGCGCCAAAAGGACAGGGCGCGCGCGCGATCAACGAAGGTCATGTGTTTGCCGATGGCAAGCTTCCGGTGAACGTATCCGGAGGCCTGAAGGCAAAAGGACATCCCGTGGGCGCAACCGGTGTGTCGATGCATGTGCTGGCGGCCCAGCAGTTGGCTGGCAAGGCAGGTGATATGCAATTGTCGAATGCAGAGCTTGGCATGGTCTTTAATATGGGTGGCTCAGGCGTCGCGAACTTCTGTTCGATCCTGGAGAACCGAGGCTAGTGGATTTGATTCTGACGTGTCGCCCAGTTGAGTCGGGGCGACACGCAATTTTTGAACAAAATCCCAGCAAATATTGAAGATATCGTAAAGTCTGGCAGGACAATTGACCTATGGCTGCGGGTATTTTCGGCAATCCCCCGAGAAGTTTCAGAATTTTATCAGTTTTATGAAAAAACCTCTTGCGACTCTTTGCGAGTAGGCATAGAACGCCCCTCACCGGAGCGGCGGCGACGCGGTTTTGGTAGAAATCTTGAGGTTAGTGAGGCGGGGCGCGCCGGAAGTTAGGGCGCATCTGGTCTTGTTTGTCTCTTCGGCAGTTA
>NZ_CAXREH010000128.1:0-10211 GCF_964229375.1 Cognatishimia sp. | reverse complement strand
CAGCGCGCGCTTGCTTTGGCCGTGACCCACCCCATTCCGCACGAAAACGTATCAACCGAAATTCACCGCAGCGGGGGGCCATTCACGCTGGTGCCTCTGCCCGACTTTAACGGCAAACCCTGCTCTGCTCTGGTCTGGATGGAACGCAGCGCAAAGGCACAAGAACTTTTCGCGCTGCCGGATGCTGCATTTGAAGAGGCGATGACGTCGCGCAGTGCGGGACTCTATGGCCCGCTCAAACTGGCATCTCAACGCACCATCTGGCCGATCATCAGCCAGATCGCCTCTCGTATGTCAGGCGAGCGGCTGGCGTTGATGGCCGAAGCCGCCCATGTGGTGCCGCCGATCGGGGCGCAGGGGCTTAATATGTCGCTGGGCGATCTGGCGACGCTGGTCGACCTGGCCAAAGCCTCTCCCGAAGACCTTGGCAGCCGCAGGATGCTGGACGCCTATCACAAAGCGCGTCATGGCGACGTCGGGCTGCGGGTGCGCGGCATCGACATGCTGAACCGCGCATCGATGGTCGAGGCACCATTGTTGCGCGATGCGCGCGCCGCCGGGCTGAACGCGCTGTATTCGCTTGCTCCGGTGCGCAAGACGCTGATGCAAATGGGATTGGGGCTGCGCTAAGGCGGCACAGACGGGCTGACCGCCCCAGCGTTTTGCAAAAAGTGCCTTACAGAACCTGATCCAGAACAGTTTTCAGACGCGCGGCGGTGGCGTCGACATCATAGAGCTTGTCCAGCCCGAACAACCCCAGGCGGAAGGTCATAAAGCCCTCGGGCTCGTCACAGGCGAGCGGCACCCCTGCTGCGATCTGCATGCCCAGCGCGCTGAACTTGCTGCCGTTTTGAATGGCTGGATCGCTGGTATAGCTGACCACGACGCCGGGCGCGCCAAAGCCGTCGGCCGCGACCGAGGTAATGCCTTTGTCTTTCAACAGCGCCCGCACCTGATTGCCCAGCGCCCATTGCGCGTCCATCAGCTTGTCAAAGCCGTACTCTCGGGTCTCGAGCATTGTATCGCGAAAGGCTTTCAGAGCGTCCGTTGGCATTGTCGCGTGATAGGCATGCCCGCCATTTTCATAGGCCTGCATGATCGAGTGCCATTTTTTCAGGTCGATGGCAAAGCTGTCGCTTTCCGTATCCGCCAAGCGCGCCACGGCACGCGGGCCCATCATGACCAATCCGGCAGAGGGCGACGCAGACCAGCCCTTTTGCGGGGCCGATATCAGCACGTCAACGCCGGTGGCTTTCATGTCGATCCACGCACAGCCCGAGGCGATGCAGTCCAGCACCATCAGCGCGCCAACCTCATGCGCGGCAGCGGCCATCGCGGTGATATAGTCATCCGGAAGGATCACCCCCGCCGAAGTTTCCACATGCGGAGCAAACACCACGTCGGGCTGCAGCTCGTGGATCTTGGCGACCACATCTTCGATCGGGGCTGGCGCAAAGGGTTCAGTGACGCCATTGCCGGACTGACGTGCCTTCATCACGGTGCTTTCCGCGGCAAATCCGCCGGCTTCGAAAATCTGGCTCCAGCGATACGAGAACCACCCGTTGCGCACCACCAGCGTTTTCGCGTCACGTGCGAACTGGCGTGCTACGGCCTCCATGCCATAGGTACCACCCCCAGGGATCAAGGCCACAGCATCCGCGTTGTAGACGCCTTTCAACATATCCGAAATGTCGCGCATGACCTGCTGAAAGCTTGCAGACATGTGGTTCAAAGAGCGGTCGGTGAAAACGACGGAAAATTCGTCCAACCCATCTGGGTCAATTGTGTTCAGTAGCGCCATGGCGAGTCGTATCTCTTTCTTTGGTGTATTTGGCATCGATAGACACGCGTTTGCCCGATCAATGCAAAGTCTTCTTTTGTATACTGTCGGAATTCAAAATGTCCGCGTCGTATTCTCAAGAAAAACAGAAAGGTCTCTAGATCGGACCCGGTCTGCGCTCTTCGGATAGCAGCACATTTGCCTCGACATCCCCCACGCCCGGCAGCGTCATGATACGGCGGCGTAGGACGCGCTCAAAGTCGGAAATGTCACGGGCCGACACGCGCAGACGATAGTCATACATACCCAGAACATGCTCGATGCGCTGCACTTCGGGGATCGCGCTAACGGCGCGCTCGAAATCCTCAAGGCTGACACGCCCCTTGGTGGCCAGCTTTACGCCCAGAAAGACCGTCACCCCAAACCCAAGCTTCTCGCGATCCAGATCCAGCCTGCGTCCGGCCAGCACCCCGTCGGTTTCCAGCCGCTTGATCCGGCGCCATGTTGCAGGCTGGCTCAGCCCCAAGGCGCGACCCAACGCGCCTGCGGATTGAGTGGCATCCTCACTCAGCGCCTTGATGAGCGCGCGGTCGATCTCGTCAAGCTCGATCATAGGGGCAAACTGTCCTCTGCCTTGATCCGCGCCACATGCATCAGTGCTTCGATGTCTGCGATATGCGGCAAGGCGAGGATCTTGTCGCGATAGATCTGCTGATAATGCGCCATGTCGCGCGCAATCACAGAGAGGCGCACGTCAACGCGTCCCAGAAACGTTTGGATCTCCATGACCTCGGCAATCTCGCGGGCGGCTTCGATGAAATCGTCAAAGGCGCGGGATTGGGTTTTGTCCAGGCTCACACGCAAAGACACTTCGACCTCAAACCCAAGCGCACGCCAATCCACCACCGCGCGGATGCCGCGCAGAATGCCCTGCTCGCGCAGCCGTTCGATCCGGCGGGACAAACGTGAGGTCGTCAGCCCCAAAGCATCCGCCAAATCGGGAATCGACTGATCCGGATCAAATTGCATACGGCGCAGAATACGACGGTCGAGATCTTCAAGCATGAATAATGCTTATATTATATATTTCACGAATGAAAGCCGCATCAGGTGGGTAATTTCTGACCATTTTGCACTCGAACACCCCTACATCCCGCCTATGATGACCGCAATTCAAACCCCGAGGAGATACCTATGCGCGTTTACTATGACCGCGATTGCGATGTGAACCTGATCAAAGAAGCCAAAGTTGCCATTCTGGGCTATGGCTCCCAGGGTCACGCTCACGCCCTGAACCTGCGCGACTCTGGCGCGAAAAACGTTGTTGTTGCTCTGCGCGAAGGTTCCCCTTCTGCGAAAAAAGCCGACGGCGAAGGCCTGACCGTTATGGGCATCGCCGAAGCGGCCGCATGGTGCGACGTCATCATGTTCACAATGCCCGATGAACTTCAGGCAGAAACCTACAAGAAATACGTCCACGACAACATCAAGCCAGGTGCCGCGATTGCATTCGCGCACGGCCTGAACGTGCACTTCGGCCTGATCGAGCCAAAAGAAGGCGTTGACGTCATCATGATGGCGCCAAAAGGCCCAGGCCACACTGTACGTGGCGAATACACCAAAGGCGGCGGCGTGCCTTGCCTTGTTGCGGTCCACACCGACGCAACCGGCAAAGCGCTGGAAACCGGTCTGTCCTATTGCTCTGCCATCGGTGGCGGTCGCTCTGGCATCATCGAAACCAACTTCCGCGAAGAATGTGAAACCGACCTGTTCGGCGAACAAGCGGTTCTGTGTGGCGGTCTGGTTGAACTGATCCGCTGCGGCTTTGAAACTCTGGTCGAAGCGGGCTACGCGCCTGAAATGGCCTATTTCGAATGTCTGCACGAAGTGAAGCTGATCGTAGACCTGATCTACGAAGGCGGCATCGCAAACATGGACTACTCGATCTCGAACACCGCAGAATACGGCCAGTACGTCACCGGCCCACGCATCCTGCAGTACGACGAAACCAAAGCACGCATGAAAGCGGTTCTGTCTGACATCCAGTCCGGCAAATTCGTACGCGACTTCATGCTGGAAAACGCGGTTGGCCAGCCAACCATCAAAGCGTCCCGTCGTGCAAACGACGAGCACATGATCGAAGAAACTGGTGCGAAACTGCGTGGCATGATGCCATGGATCGCAGCTGGCAAAATGGTCGACAAAACAAAGAACTAATTTGGGATTCCCCCAAATGTCCAAGGCCTCACCTTCGGGTGGGGCCTTTTTTGTTAGGCCAAAAGCTCTGTAACGCTATCAGAATAGCATTTGCCCAGAACATAGTCCCAGCCGCCCATGTAAAGGTCACGCCGTTTCGCGGCCTCTTCCCCCCAAGCGCGCCATCCGCCATGGGTCAGGGTCACCTTGCACTTGCCAAGCGGGGCATTCTGGAACGCGACGTCCAGTTTTGTCGCGACCTTCGCCCCATGCCCCGGATGCCAGGTCGTTGCAAATTTTGCGCCCTGCTGAATATCCAGTACCTGCCCCCAGATCGTTGGCGTGCCGTCAAATTTGGTTTCGGTGATCGCGCCGCCCACATGCGGATCGACATAGACCGCCAGAGGCACCTTCTGTTGCGCGGCAGAAACAGAGTGTTCCCCAACAGGCCACCAGCGGTCCAGATGATGCACAAAGATATCGAACGCGGTCGCCGCGTTGCATTCAACTAGAACCCGTTTCTGTATCGGCGAAGGCATAAGACCTCCTTCTGGATCATCGGCAAGCCCAGTCAAAAAGGGGACAAAGGGCGTGCTTTCGTCTGCTCTGCACTCAATTATTGTTAACAAACACGGTACACATTCAGTTTTCAAAATCAACCTAAAGCTTAATTTGAAGGAATTGACATAACAAAGGGTTGAACAATCTAGAGCTAAACCGAGCTTTCTAACGCACCGTCATACGCGCGAAACCTGCTTGACGATGTTGGGAAACAGGCAGAACGTGCGCTCAAAGCAAAGAGAGAAAAATGCCAGATATTCCCGCAAGATATTGGATCATGATCTTCACCCTCGGGTTTGTTTGGGGATCCACGTTTCTGCTGACAGAATTGGCAATCAAAGAGCTGTCACCCCTGTGGCTGGCGACCAGCCGGATCTGTTTTGGGTCGGTGCTGCTAACGCTGTTCTGGGGATTGCGCGGGTTTAAACTGTTTGCCGATAAAACCGCCTGGGGCAGTTTGACCTTTACTGCCATCTTCAGCTCGGTTGTGCCGTTCTTTCTGATTGGCTGGGGTCAGCAATACGTGACCTCAGGCTTTGCCGGGATCAGCATGGCAGCCATTGCGCTGATGATCCTGCCCCTGGCGCATGTCTTCCTGCCAGACGAAAAGATGAACACCCGCAAGGTCATGGGGTTTGTCGTGGGCTTTATCGGCGTTGCCTTCCTTATGGGCGGCGATGTCTTTGCCTCAAGCGGCAGCGAGCTGGAAACCTGGGGACGGTTCTCGCTGTTGGGCGCAACTGCCTGTTACGCGGTTTGCTCGATCGTGCTGCGGCGCATGCCTGCGATCGACCCGATCGGGCTGGCAACAATGCTGCTTTTGATCGGTGCCGTGGTCATCTTGCCGCTAGCGCTTGTTCTGGAGGGCCCGCCCCCGGCCGTGACCCAGAATACTGTGATTGTGGTCGCTGTTCTCGGGCTGATCTCGACCGCAGCTGCAAACTTGCTGCGGGTTCTGGTCATCCGCGAAGCCGGATCGACCTTTATGAGCCTTGTGAACTATCAGGTGCCGGTATGGTCCGTCATCATGGGCGCGCTGATCTTGGGTGAGCCGCTGCCGGCCGCCCTGCTGCTTGCCCTCTTGCTGATCCTGTCCGGTGTCGCCGTATCGCAATACGGCGCACTCAAGCGGCTGTTTACGCGTTAAACGCTGGCGCTGGCGTTGGCAGCGACCTCAGATACGATGCCGTCGACCACGTGCTCCAGCAGCACTTGATCCTCACATTCGGCCATCACACGGATCAATGGCTCTGTTCCGGACTTGCGGATCAACAGGCGTCCGTGTCCGGCCAGCTTGGCCTCTGCATCGGCGATGGCTTTCTTAACCTGCGCGGCCTCGAGCGGATCTTGCCCCGCGCCATAGCGCACGTTTTTCAAAAGCTGCGGTACCCTGTCGAAGTTTTGCGTCAACTCGCTGGCCGCGCGCCCCGTTTCGACCATCGCCGCAAGGAACTGAAGCCCCGCCAAAAGGCCGTCGCCTGTGGTTGCGTAGTCCGTCATGACAATATGCCCCGACTGCTCGCCTCCCAGATTAAAGCCACCCTGACGCATGCGCTCGACCACATAGCG
The DNA here is from genome assembly GCF_964229375.1 of Cognatishimia sp. Classification (GTDB taxonomy): domain Bacteria; phylum Pseudomonadota; class Alphaproteobacteria; order Rhodobacterales; family Rhodobacteraceae; genus Cognatishimia. The sequence goes on along the minus strand of NZ_CAXREH010000128.1, from coordinate 4,105 downwards.
GCCGCCGACTTTCGTGCGCTCTAACTTCAGACCGCGCGCGTCCAGATACCGCTCCAGACCAAGGTTCGACATGACCGTGGCCACAAGCGTGCCATGCGCCAGCTTGCCAGCCCCCGCCCAACGGTCTGCCAGCAGAGCCATCAGTTGGTCACCGTCAGCAACCATGCCTTCTTGATCGACAATCATCACGCGGTCTGCATCGCCATCCAGCGAAATGCCCACGTCAGCACCATGCCGGACCACCGCGTCGCTGATGGCCGCCGGATAGGTCGAGCCGCATTTATCGTTGATATTCAAACCGTTCGGGGACACGCCGATTGAGACGACGTCGGCCCCCAACTCCCACAGGGCTTCGGGAGCGGCTCGGTGGGCGGCGCCATTTGCGCAGTCCACAGCAACCTTCAAACCACTCAGCGGCAGGGACGAGGGCAGCGAGTTCTTGACCCGCTCGATATACCGGAACCGCCCGTCGTCGATGCGCGTTGCACGTCCGATATGCTTGGTTTGTGCGGGCTCGACGCCCTCCATCACCAGACGTTCAATTTCGGCTTCAGCCTCGTCTGACAACTTAAAGCCGTCCGGGCCAAAGAACTTGATCCCATTGTCACACGCTGGATTGTGGCTGGCTGAAATCATCACGCCCAGATCGGCGCGCATGGATGTGGTCAACAGCCCGACCGCCGGGGTCGGCACCGGGCCAAGCAGAAACACGTTCATACCCGTCGAGGTCAAACCCGCCGTCAGTGCGTGTTCAAACATGTAACCCGACAGGCGCGTGTCCTTACCGATCACCACGCGGTGCGCGTCAGATTTGTCTTTGCGGAAATAGCGGCCAACCGCAGCGCCAATTTTCAGCGCCATTTCGGCGGTCATCGGATAGGTATTCGCGCGCCCGCGCACACCGTCCGTCCCAAATAGCTTGCGTCCCATTATCTTTTCCCCTTTGTCACCGCCTGCCAGAGTGTCAGCGCCTGTGCGGTCTCTGCGACGTCGTGAACTCGCAGCATTTGAACGCCCTGCGCCACACCTGCCAATGCGACGGCCACAGAGCCGGGCATCCGGTCCTGTGCGTCTTCGGTGTTGCTTAATGTGCCAATAAATCGTTTGCGGGATGCGCCCAAAAGAATGGGGCAGCCCAAACTGTGAAACAGGCTCAGACGCGAAAGCAGCGCAAGGTTATGCGCCAGCGTCTTGCCAAAACCAATCCCGGGGTCGACAAGAATTTGACCTCTCGGAATGCCAAGGCCAGTCAAATAATCGACCTGAGCATCCAGAAAATCGTAAACATCCAACAAAACGTCCTCATAGGACGGATCATCCTGCATGGTGGCAGGGTCACCCTGCGCATGCATCACACAGACCGGCGCGCCAGCATCTGCGGCAAAGGGCGCGAGGTCGCCATCCCAGGTAAACCCAGAGACGTCATTGATCAGGGTCGCACCGGCGGCAATAGCCTCGCGCGCGACGGGCGCTTTGCGGGTGTCGATACTAATCGGCACCTCAGACTTAGCGGTCACTGCTGCGATCACAGGCGCGGTGCGCGCGATCTCTTCGGCAATGGCAACATGCCCTGCACCCGGACGGGTGGACTCACCCCCGATATCGATGATGGTCGCGCCCTGAAGCGCCATATCGTGCACCCGGGCGATCGCAGCATCTGGCGCATTGAACGCGCCACCGTCAGAGAAACTGTCAGGGGTAACGTTCAAGATTCCCATGATCTGGGGCGACGCCATATCCAGTCCGGCCACCTCACCACGTGGTGCAGTGATACGGTCCAGAACGTCGGCAGAAACACGTGATGCTGGCACCACCTGCGCAGGCTGGCCGCGCTGCAAAACTTCGACTTCAGAAAACCACGCCCAGCCTCCTGCGAGGTCTAGGGCGCCTTCGGGACGGGCCGCATCAACTTGCGGAATAGCACGGGTATAGGTCTTCATATCATCTGCATGTGCGAACAACGCGGCCTTGGCAAGCGTTCAGAAATCGCTTTGATCCAGTGTTACAGTCTGTGTTGGAATTGTGTGGGGCGTCGGCAACGGGTCGCCGAAACAAACCATACGAGACGCCTGCCATTGTTCAGCAAACCAACGAGCAAGGGCGTGTGGGGCAGCCTCGGGCGAGTCGGTCGCATCCAGCACCAGCTTGGAGGGCGCCCAGACCGCAGTCAGCTGGTTCTTCATCGCCCAGTCCAACTCGGTTCGGGTGCCGGCTACGGTCAGTTCAGGGAAACGTGCTGCCAAAGACCAGGCAGATTGCTCTATCTCTAGCAGGTCGATATTCAACTGAGCCCGAGCCAGATCGACCTGAGGACGTTCCGCCGGAAGGTCTAGGCAGAGCACCACCGGCGCATCCAAGGCATCCAGCGTTTCGATCCATCCGGCCAAACGATCCGATGCAAGTGCTGCATTGTTGAAAAAGGCAACGACAGGCGCTCGCGACGCCGCCAAGGTGTCATCACCCTGCCCCGGCACGCGTTCGATTTCTACGCCCAGCGCGCCATTGCCCTTATCCAGTTTCTGAATGCGCACAAACACACGCATCGCCAGCGGCTCTGCCAGAATGCGGTCGGCGATGCGCTCTGCGAGGGTTTCCAGCAGGTTCAAACGCTCTGCGGCCAGCTCGTGTTCGATCGCCCAGGTGATCCGGTCGTAAGACAGGATAAGATCCACGTCGTCCTGAACGTCAGCCTCGGGTGCGGCCACTTCAACGACAACGTCAAAACTCAGACGCTGGACCATGTCGCGTTCGGCCTGAAACGCGCCGATCTCGACGGAAACGATGTGATCACGCAGCGACAGCCGGTCGTGCACACCATCAGGCGCGGTGGCTTTGGCCCGGACTTCGGGGTGATCAAAGGCGGATGCGCTCATGCGGCCTCCTGAAACGATTTGCGCCGCTATAGCAGCGGCGCATCATCAGAACCAGTACGGAAACCTACGCCTTAGACTACTTTTGCGACAGACGTGTTGGGCGACGATAGAAATGGTGCTGTCCAACTGTCGCCGTCCGTGTGAACTGGCGGGCCCAGTCGGGGTTGACGTATTTCGCGTGATAAAAGGTCGCCCCATCGGTCAGATCGCGTGGACCGCCATTCAGCATGATATGCGCGATTTTACCCATACGCTCGTAGGCACGCTGGTCGGTGATCGTCTCAAGCAGACCGTCACAGGTGTAAGAGAACTGGCAGCGGTGCTTGCGGCCGGTGCCCTGATTGATCACTTTGCACACGGTGTTGGGGAACCGGCGGCTTTCGGCACGGTTCAAAATCACCTCGGCAACAGCAAACTGGCCAGCGGTGCTTTCGCCGCGCGCTTCGAAGTAAAGCGCTTCAGTCATGCAGGCCCATTGCTTGCCGCCCTCAAGAAACGGCTGCGCATCAATCCAAGCAAGGGTGCGTTCCACAGGCTGTGCGTCGCGCTTGTTGCGAAACAGCAGAAAGCCTTTCAGCTTGTCGCCATTCAACAAAGCCATACGGGATTGCTCGACCGCGAGGGCCTGCTCAAGCGGGGACGCCGTCGTCTCTGCAGCGACCGGAGTCGCCAGCATCGCGAGGGCTATCATTGCATTTCTAAAGACGCGCATTGCACTCTCTCATACAGAAATACCGGATCCTCCCCCAAGTCCGGCCAGACATCGCAGCGGTTTATACAAAAGGCGTAGGCAGGTCCAGCCCCGCACAAAACCTGCTCGAATTTCAGGCGCTCAGTGTGACTTTTTACTTAAGAACAAGGCCTTAACCCAGCACCTGATCCTTGATTGCCAGCTGTGCTGCGGCCAATCTCGCGACGGGCACACGTAAAGGTGAACACGACACATAGTTCATGCCAACCCGCCGACAGAATGCAATCGACTCAGGGCTGCCGCCATGTTCCCCGCAAACCGACAGGACAAGATCCGGGCGCTCGCGGCGTCCACGTTCGGCCCCAAGCTGAACCAATTCTCCAACGCCATCGGTGTCCAGGGTGTGGAACGGATCCTCGGCATAGACGCCCTGTTGCACATAGGCCGACATAAACCGCCCGGCATCGTCACGTGACAGCCCGTAGGTCATCTGCGTTAAGTCATTGGTCCCAAAGCTAAAGAAGTCGCAATTTGGCGCGAT
>NZ_CAXREH010000127.1:0-13753 GCF_964229375.1 Cognatishimia sp. | reverse complement strand
AGGCCGTTGCTGCGGACGTCTTCTTCGGCGTCGATGATCTCGCGGATACGGTCCAGGAACCACGGGTCAAACATCGTGGTGTTGTGGATCTCGTCGTTGGACAGACCTTCCCGCATCGCCTGTGCGATGGTGCGCAGCCGATCCGGTGTTTGTTTGCTGATCGCTTTGATGACGGCGGCTTTGTCTGGCGCGCCTTCGATCTCAATTTCGTCAAAGCCCGTAAGCCCGGTTTCCATCGAGGCGAGTGCTTTTTGCATCGACTCGTGGATGGTGCGGCCGATGGACATGGCTTCGCCCACGGATTTCATCGCTGTCGTCAGATAAGGCTCAGAGCCCGGGAATTTTTCAAAGGCAAAGCGCGGCATCTTAGTGACGACATAGTCGATGCTTGGCTCAAACGAGGCAGGCGTGACTTTGGTGATGTCGTTGTCCAGCTCGTCCAGCGTAAAGCCAACCGCCAGTTTCGCGGCGATCTTGGCGATCGGGAAACCTGTGGCTTTAGAGGCCAGCGCCGAAGAGCGGCTGACGCGCGGGTTCATTTCGATCACAACCATGCGGCCGTCCGCTGGATTGACCGCCCATTGCACGTTCGAGCCACCGGTTTCCACACCGATTTCGCGCAGAACTGCAATCGAGGCGTTCCGCATGATTTGATATTCTTTGTCCGTCAGGGTCAGTGCAGGGGCGACCGTGATGGAATCCCCTGTGTGCACGCCCATCGGGTCCACATTTTCGATGGAACAGACGATGATCGCGTTGTCAGCGGTGTCGCGCACCACTTCCATTTCGTATTCTTTCCAGCCCAGCAGGCTTTCATCCACGAGGATCTGGTTTACCGGCGAGGCATCCATACCTGTGCGGCAGTAGTGCATATAATCTTCGCGGTTATAGGCCACGCCGCCGCCTGTACCGCCCAAAGTAAAGGCCGGACGAATAATCGCTGGAAGGCCGATGTCTTCGAGCTCTTCCAGAGCGATGCGCACACCTTCATCAAGGTCCGCTTCGCCGCTGTCTTTTTTGGGTGCTGTTACAATGGTTGCGCGTGGATTTTCCAATCCCAGACGGTCCATTGCTTCGCGGAACAACTTGCGGTCTTCGGCCATTTCAATGGCGTCGCGTTTCGCGCCGATCATTTCTACGCCGAATTTTTCCAGAACGCCCATTTCCTCGAGTGCCAGCGAGGTGTTCAGACCGGTTTGCCCGCCCATGGTTGGCAATAGCGCATCGGGGCGTTCTTTTTCGATGATCTTGGCCACGACCTCTGGGGTGATCGGCTCGATATAGGTTGCATCGGCCAGACCCGGGTCTGTCATGATGGTTGCTGGGTTCGAGTTCACCAGAATAACGCGATAGCCTTCTTCGCGCAGCGCTTTACAGGCCTGGGCACCGGAATAGTCAAACTCGCACGCTTGCCCGATCACAATGGGGCCGGCCCCGATAATCATGATGGATTTGATGTCGGTTCTTTTGGGCATGGCAGACCTCGGGGTTCGGAGCGGCAGGTAACGCACACGGCAGCGCGCAAATTGTCCTGCCTTATAAGGATCGGCAGGCAAGGTGCAAGGGGTTTATAGAGAGTTTTGGTGCAAAGATCATCTGTGCCGATTTGCGCAGGGAAAAGCCGCATTTCACCCTGTTCAGACAGGCAAAGGGCACTATACCAAGCCCCACAAGATGCATTCAGGAGCTGACAGTGCAGATTCGCTTTGATCAGGGGCCACTTGGCGCAGGGACATGGTTCGGGGCACCGATCCGTGTGATCGAGGCGTGGGCCCCCGAGGATGTCAAAGCGGCGTTTCATGACATTGAGGCGGCTCAGGCCGATGGCAATTGGGTGGCGGGCTATGGCACATATGAGCTGGGCTTTGCCCTAGAGGACCGTTTGCTGCCCCTGATGCCCGCCGAGCGTCGGCTGCCTTTGCTGCGGTTTGGGGTCTATGACGCGCCGGCGCTGCGCCCGTTGAAACATGCGTCGACCGCGCTGACCGAGCCTTGCCCCTTGTGGAGTCAGGCGCGTTACGAAGAGGCCTTTGACAAGGTCAAAGCCTATATTGGCGCTGGGGACACCTATCAGATCAACCTGACTTTCCCGATGGAAGCGGTCTATGAAGGATCACCCGAGGCGCTTTATGCGGCGCTGACTGCACGCCAACCCGTGGGGCAGGGTGCTTTGGTTCTGCAGGACGATGCGCCAGATCTGCTAAGCCGCTCGCCCGAGCTGTTTTATCGCACGCTCAGCGATGGCACCATCGAGACCCGTCCGATGAAAGGCACGCAGCCGCGACTGGAAGATCCCACAGAGGATGCTCAGCGGGTGGAGTGGTTGCAGAACGACGAAAAGAACCGGGCTGAAAATTTGATGATCGTTGACCTTCTGCGCAACGACATCAGCCGTGTTGCGGAAACCGGTTCCGTCCATGTGCCAGAGCTGTTCAAAATTGAAAGCTATGCCACCGTGCATCAGATGGTTTCGCTGGTGCGCGCCAAGCTGCGCCCTGATGCGGGCCTTGGTGATATTTTTCGGGCGCTTTTCCCCTGTGGGTCCATCACCGGCGCGCCAAAACTGCGGGCGATGGAAATCATACGCGAGCTGGAACCCACCCCGCGCGAGATCTATTGCGGCGGGATTGGCTGGGCTGCTCCGGATGGTCGCAGCAATTTCAATGTGGCGATCCGCACGCTGATGGTGGAACATGGCGAGGCGCGGCTGAATGTTGGTGGCGGCGTGGTCTGGGACAGCACCGGCCCATCCGAATATGAGGAAGCCCTATGGAAAGCGCGCTACGCAACAGCCTTCCGCGTGACTCGCGACTGATCGAGACCTTTCGTTGGGATCCCGACGCGGGGTTTATTCATCTGGATCGCCATCTGGAACGCATGGCGCGTTCGGCAGAGGTGCTGGGCTTTGATTATGAGGATCTGTGGGCGCTCTATGTGATCCAAGCCAGCGGCGATCACGCGTTGCGGTGCCGCTTGACGCTGGGCGACGAAGGGTTCGAGTTTACCACGGCCTCGCTGGGCCAAACGCCTGCGCGCTGGCGTGTGGGTGTCAGCGATGTAGTCCTGTCGTCAGATGATCTGCTTTTGCAGCACAAAACCACGCGTCGCGATCTTTACGATCAGGCCCGGGCGGCGATGCCCGAGGAGGTCGACGAAGCCATACTGCTGAACGAACGTGGCGAAGTCTGTGAAGGGACGATCACCAATCTGTTCGTCACATTGGCCGATGGCCAGATGATAACGCCCCCCGTCACTTGCGGGCTTTTGCCCGGCATCCAGCGCAGCATTATGCTGGAGCAGGGCTGTGCCGAGGCCGTGGTGACGCGCGACATGCTGCGACAAGCGCGGGCCGTTCATATGGGCAATTCGCTGCGCGGTTTGATCGCGGTGGATCTGGTCTGATTATTCCGCGGCGTCTCGGCGCGCGGATTGCGTCTGATACAGATAGTCCCGCGATAAGGGCACGCTGGTTTGCTGGCGCGCGATCTGGAACTGGAAAACGCATTGCCGGTGCAGGCGGAACGTCAGCTCGCTGGCAATCAAATAAAACCGCCACATCCGGCAGAACCTGTCGTCATAGATCGCTTTGGCCTCGTCAATGCGCGCCATGAAACGGTCGTGCCAGTGTTTCAGCGTGTCTGCGTAATGCAGCCGCCAGACTTCGACATCGGTGAGCCAGAGGTCTTCTTTTTCAATCGCTTTCAGACATTCAGACATTGCGGGCACATAGCCGCCCGGAAAGATGTATTTGGAAATCCACGGACTGGTACGACCGGGTGGCGCGGCGCGGCCAATCGTGTGGATCAAGGCAATACCGTCGTCTGTTAGCTTGTCGTGCACGTGCCGGAAATATTCGCGATAATGCGGCACGCCGACATGCTCAAACATGCCCACCGACACGATCCGATCAAACCGTTGCGACACGGCCCGGTAGTCCTTCAGCAGGATCTGAACCCGGTCCTGCAGTCCGGCGCGCCGCACGCGCTCTGTCGCCACCGCATGTTGTTCTTCAGACAGCGTGACACCCGTCACGCGCGCGCCGAAATCCTGTGCGAGTGTCAGGGCCAGCCCGCCCCAGCCGCAGCCGATGTCCAGAACCTGCATGTCAGGCTTAATCAGAAGTTTGCGGGCGATATGGGCTTTCTTGGCGATCTGCGCGTCTTCAAGGCTCATGTCGGGCTGAGTGAAATAGGCGCAGCTGTATTGTTTGTCCTCATCCAGAAACAGATCATAAAGCTGCCCGCTGAGATCATAGTGGTGGGCGACATTGCGCTTGGCGCGACCCATTGGGTTGAATTGCTCGATACGCCGCCGCAAAGGTGCGAGATAGGCTTCAAACCCAGCGCCTTGTCCTACGGAGAAGTTGCGAACCCCCAAGGCCAAAAGCCCATACAGGTCGTCCTGCGCAATCGTCAGCGTTTCGTCCATATAGGCTTCGCCTACGGCCAACTCGGGATTGAACAGGATCTTGCGCGGCAGGTCAGGATCGCTGAGCGTGATGCGCACGGGCGGGCTGTCGTCGCCCATACGTTCGATCTGCCCGTCGGGCATGGTAATTTCGAGTGCACCTTGTTGAATGAGCCTCCGCATCATTCGTAAAAATAAGGTCGCCCACATAAGAAAGCCCCCTTGTTTACTTGTTAAAGCAGGCCCGCGGACCTGAAACTCACGCGCCAAAGTTTGCCGAAAATCCACCCGTTTTGTAAAGATTTTCGAAAATTGCGCGTTTTCCCGACGTCAGAGGCAAGACGATGACGCGTAAAAACAGGCCATTTGGTCAGCATTTGCTTGACTTCCTGCCGCGTAAACTGTGTATCACCCCAGACGAATTTCGGGCGCTATTTGGGCAGCCCTAGGGAAAGGCATCGATATGCACGCTTACCGCAGCCATACCTGCGTAGATCTGAATAAATCCAACGTAGGCGATACCGTTCGCCTTGCAGGCTGGGTTCACCGCGTTCGTGACCATGGCGGCGTCTTGTTTATCGACCTGCGCGATCACTACGGGATCACTCAGGTGATTGCCGATGGCGACAGCCCTGTGTTCTCCGAGCTGGAAAAAGTTCGCTCGGAATGGTGTATCCGCATCGACGGCAATGTGCTTCAGCGCGACGACAGCCTTGTGAACCCGAACCTGCCCACCGGCGAGATCGAAGTGTTTGTGCGCGACCTGGAGGTTCTGGGCGCGTCTGACGAGCTGCCTTTGATGGTCTTTGGCGATCAGGAATACCCTGAAGAAACCCGTCTGAAGTACCGTTTCCTTGACCTGCGCCGCGAGCAGATGCAGCAGAACATGACTTTGCGTTCGGATGTTGTGTCCTCGATGCGCAAACGCATGTGGGACAAGGGGTTCAAAGAATATCAGACCCCGATTATCACAGCATCTTCGCCCGAAGGCGCGCGCGACTTCCTAGTGCCGTCCCGTCTGCACCCCGGCAAATTCTATGCGCTGCCGCAGGCTCCTCAACAGTTCAAACAGCTGATGATGGTTGCGGGCTTTGACAAGTATTTCCAGATCGCGCCGTGTTTCCGCGACGAAGATCCGCGCGCAGATCGCTCTCCGACCGACTTCTATCAGCTTGACCTTGAAATGAGCTTTGTCGAGCAGCAGGACGTCTTTGACACCATCGCGCCAGTTCTGGCGGGCGTGTTTGAGGAATTCGGCGGCGGTCGCAAGGTCGATGCACCAAACGAATGGCCACAGATTTCCTATCGCGACGCAGCGCTTTGGTATGGCTCTGACAAGCCTGACCTCAGAAACCCGATCAAAATGCAGGTTGTGTCCGAGCATTTCGCAGGCTCTGGTTTTGCGATTTTCGCCAAGCTTCTGGAACAAGAGGGCACCGAGATCCGTGCGATCCCAGCGCCGACCGGTGGGTCGCGCAAATTCTGTGACCGCATGAACAAATTCGCGCAGGGCGAAGGCCTGCCAGGCATGGGCTATATCTTCTGGCGCGAGGGTGCGGATGGTATGGAAGCCGCAGGGCCTCTGGCCAAGAACATCGGCCCAGAGCGGACCGAAGCGATCCGTGAGCAACTGGGTCTGGGTGTGGGTGATGCGGCCTTCTTCCTTGGCGGCAAGCCGAAAGCCTTTGAGAAAGTCGCCGGCAAAGCGCGTGACGTGATCGGCGCAGAGCTTGGCCTGACCGAACAGGACCGTTTCGCGTTCGCCTGGATCGTAGATTTCCCGATCTATGAGCAGGACGAAGAAAGCGGCAAGATCGACTTTGAACACAACCCGTTCTCGATGCCTCAGGGCGGTATGGACGCGCTGAACGGCAATCCGCTGGACGTTCTGGGCTATCAATATGACCTCGCGTGTAACGGCTATGAGCTGGTGTCTGGTGCGATCCGGAACCACAAGCCAGAGATCATGCTGAAGGCGTTTGAATTGGCGGGTTATGACGAAGCCGAAGTGAAATCCCGGTTTGGCGCGCTGTACAAAGCGTTCCAATACGGCGCCCCTCCACACGGTGGCTGCGCGGCGGGTGTGGATCGCATCGTCATGCTGCTGGCCGATCAGCAAAACATCCGCGAAGTCATGCTGTTCCCGATGAACCAGCGTGCCGAAGATCTGATGATGAACGCGCCAAGCGATCCGTCCTCAGATCAGCTGATGGAGCTGGGTCTGCGGATTATTCCACAGGAATAACAACGACCTAAAGCGCAAAACATGCAGGGCCCTTCGGGGCCCTTTTGTTTTGCGCGGTCGTGCTCGCGGCAAAAAAGCGCGCAGGTGCCGACGGAACGGCCCATTTCCGCCGTATTATGAACACAGGAATTTACGACGCATGCGCGCAGGAGGTTCGGATGTTCAATCCAGAGGTTGCGGAAATTCGGTTTGGAACGGGGCTTTCGCCGCGCGTGCCTGCCCCTCAGAGCGTGGAGGCGTTGCTGGACGGGCTGGTCGGTCAGGACCGCATCGCCACGCGTTTCCCAATCGAGCCGTTTGAGAGCTTTCGCCATCGCATCACTGCGTTCCAAGCCGCCCGGCGCGATGAACGCCGCGCCAAATCGGACGATGCGCGCACGCAGGCCACCAAAGCCAAAAAGAAAGCCAATACAGCCGCCCGCAAGGCCTATGCCTCTATGATCCGCGACACGGTTTTGCGGCGCACGCATACTGACAGCGGATTTCGCGAGCGGCTTGCCTTTTTCTGGGCCGATCATTTTACCGCGCGCGGCAAAAGCAACATCGTGCGGTTCGCGACCTCGCCCTATATCGAAGAGGCCATCCGGCCTCATATCGCTGGCCGTTTCGAAGACCTGTTGATCGCGGCGGTGACCCACCCTTTGATGCTGCATTATCTGGATCAGGCACAGTCTGTCGGCCCAAACAGCCGTCTGGGAAAACGGCGCGAGCGGGGTCTGAACGAAAACCTCGCCCGCGAAGTGATGGAGTTGCATACGTTGGGGGTTGATGGCCCCTATACGCAGGCCGACGTGCGCCAATTGGCCGAACTCTTTGCAGGTCTGAGTTTGGATCAACAGGGCGCGTTCAAATTCAAAACAGCCCATGTCGAACCCGGCACCGAAACCGTTCTGGGCAAGTCTTATGGGCGCAGTGGCAAGCTTAAGGATGTGCATGCGGTGCTGCGCGATCTGGCGCGCCATCCTGCCACCGCGCGCCATGTCGCGACCAAGCTAGCTCAGCATTTCACCACCGATGTGCCGGATCCCGACCTGATTGATAAGATGACAGAGGCCTATCGCGACAGCGGTGGTAATCTGTTGAATGTTTACGTCGCGCTGCTGAATCATCCGGCCAGTTGGCTGCCTGAAATGCGTAATATCAAACGCCCGATTGATTTCATCGCGACGTCGCTGCGTGCATTGGATGTGGATGGCACGCTTCTGGCGCGCAGCAATCAGAAACAGCTTTTGAACCTGATTGTGACGCCGATGCAGATCATGGGGCAAAGCTGGCAGGCGCCGAACGGGCCTGATGGCTGGCCCGAGGAAAACGCCTTCTGGATCACACCACAGTTCATGGCCGCGCGACTGGCCTGGGCCTTGTCCGCGCCACAAGAGCTTCGTCGGGTGCTGCCAGACCCGCAAGACTTTGCACAAACTGCTCTGGGGCAGAATGCCCCGCCCGAGGTCGCCTTTGCAGCCTCAGCTGCCGAAAACCGTTGGGAGGGCATCGCCTTGGTGCTCGCCTCGCCTGCCTTTCAGAAATTTTAGGGGGAAACATGACATCAGAAATCTCGCGCCGACGTTTTCTTGGCTCTGCCGGAGTCATTGGCTGTTCGCTGGCCGCCAGCCCGTTGTTGACGCCGGTCAGCATGGCATCTGCGCCAGGTGAAAATCGTCTGGTTGTCATCATTCTGCGCGGCGGTATGGATGGGATCGACGTGTTGCGCCCCTGGGGTGATCTAGAGCTTGCAGCGCACCGTCCCAATTTGGCTGTGTCGCATGACAACGAACTGCATCTTACGGAGTTCTTTGGCATTCACCCCGGCCTGAAACCCTTGATGCCCCTTTGGGACCGAGGCGAGCTGTCGTTTGTTCAGGCGACCTCGACGCCGTATCGCGACAAGCGCAGTCACTTTGACGGGCAGGATTTGCTTGAGGCGGGCACCGTTGATCTTGCCCCGCTAGGGCGTCGAGACGGATGGCTGAACCGCATGTTGCCCTATCTTGGGGGTGCACAGGCACGCACGGCTTTTGCGCTTGGGCGCGAGAATATGTTGATCCTGACGGGTCAGTCGCCGGTGTCCAATTGGTCGCCGGATGTGGATTTGGGCATGAGTTCGCAGGGGCTCCGTCTTTTGGATCTGGTGATGAAGTCAGACCCAGATATGGCGGCCTCTATGACTGAGGCGATCAATCTTGCGGGCTCGGACGGAGACGCGGTAGCGCTGGATCTGAACGGTGGCATGGTTGACCAAGAAGACATGATGAACACGATGGCCGAGGATGTATCCCGCGCGCGCAAAGGGAAAACGCACCTTAAGATCGTCGACTTTGCGGCCGAGCGGCTGAAGGCCGAAACACGCATCGCGTCCTTTTCGATCGGGGGGTGGGATACTCATGCCGCGCAAAACCGGACGCTTAATCGCCCCTTGAAAGACCTGACCGAGTCGATCTTGCGGCTTCGCAAAAAGCTGGGGACTGTCACTTGGGGCAAGACGACTGTTCTGTGTATGACAGAGTTTGGCCGGACCGTGCGCGAGAATGGCACCAAGGGTACGGATCACGGCACCGGCGGCACTATGATTGTGGCGGGTGGCGCTGTGCGCGGTGGGCAAATCCACGGCACGTGGCCCGGGCTTGAAGAGGCGGATCTGTATGATCGCCGCGATGTAATGCCGACGACAGACATCCGCGCGTGGGCCGCCTGGGCGATGCGCGAGTCCTTTGGCATGTCGAAGTCCGCTTTGGAAAGCAATGTGTTTGGCGGTTTGGACATGGGCGATGGCCCGAAACTCTTGCTCTAGACCCTTTGGTGGCTGGCCAGCCGCTGATTAAGCAGGCCGGACAGGCGCGCCACGATCTTGTCGATGGGTTTATGCGCCTTTTGGGTTGCAACCAGAGTTTCGGCCGCGGTCTGCAGATCGATGTCGCCCGCACTGCGCGCGATGCCTGACACAAAGCGACCCAGATAATCCAGTTGCCGGACCTCGGTTTTTGCCGTCAAACAGGCGGCCGCCCGGCGCAGATCGTCATTATAGGCCAGCGCATCCGGGCTGACCGTGTCTTGCCTGACCTCGCGCAGCGGAACGGGGAACTTCTCGGAAGGAAGGTGTTTTAAAATGGCCTGCTGAAAGGCCGTCACCGAGATGATCGGCTTTGTCAGAAAACCGTCAGCGCCGGCCCCAAGCGCTGCGTGTGCCAGCGTATCGTCGCCGGAGGTTGCCAAAATGGCCTGAATACCATGGTCATAGCGTCGCAGATCCCGGATCAGATCCAGACCAGAGCCGTCCGGCAGCCCCAGATCAATGATAATGATTGTGGGCCGATAGGTGCGCAGGTGTTTGCGCGCCGCTGCCAAGGAATCTGCCCGCCGGATTCGTGCACCACTTTTCAAACACAAAAGTCGCATCGCCTCGCACGCGAAACGGCTGTCTTCCACGACCAAAACGGTCAGCCCCAAAAGCGGGCGTTGCGCCGTGGGCGCCATCAAAGGAGGGAATTGCGGTAGGGTGTCCATGAGCAGTCCTTTCTGAGTGTTCAAAGCCTAGACAGGTTTTGACTAATGACAGGTTAAGGCCGCGACAGACGTCTGCGCGTGCCAATTCGTCGCGTGGAACGTGGCGGCACAGCGGTTGCTTTGTCACAAGCGATGCCAGATAAATCCGCCAAACTCGCAGATAGAAAGAGGTCCAACATGATCGGTCGCCTAAATCACGTCGCCATCGCCGTCCCAGATCTGGAGGCCGCGTCCGAGCAGTATCGCTCTGCTTTGGGGGCAAAGGTTGGCGCGCCGCAAGACGAACCGGATCACGGTGTGACCGTGGTTTTTATCGAGCTGCCAAACACGAAAATTGAATTGCTTTACCCCTTGGGTGACAACAGCCCGATTGCAGGTTTCCTTGAAAAGAACCCAGCCGGCGGCATTCATCACATTTGCTATGAGGTCGAAGATATTCTGGCCGCGCGTGATCAGCTGCAGGCATCCGGCGCACGGGTGCTGGGATCGGGCGAGCCCAAGATTGGCGCTCACGGCAAGCCGGTTCTGTTCCTGCACCCCAAGGATTTTAACGGCTGTTTGGTCGAACTAGAGCAGGTCTGACCATTGCGGTCCGCCGCGCGCGTGCTATGTGCTTGAACTAGGATCTAGGAGAGCCCCTCATGAGTATCACCTCAGCCATTGTTCTGTATGCCGTTCTTTGGTTCATGACCTTTCTGTGCGTCATCCCGTTTCGTTTGCAAACGCAGGGCGATCTGGGAGAGGTGGTGCCTGGCACGCAGGCGGGCGCGCCTGAGGTGCATAACCTCAAGATCAAAGCCTGGATCACCAGCGCGATTGCGGCGGTTCTGTGGGTGATCCTCTATTGGGTCATTACCTATGGCATCATTGACGTGCGCGACTTTAACTGGATGGACAATCTTCCTCCGGTTGGCAGCGAAGGCTGACCGTCGCGCTGTCAAAAGGGCTATTGCCCTGTTTTAATTGGTTTCCCGAATGTTGTGGTTAAGGGCGGGCGCTTTGACGCCGTTCAAGCTTTTCCTTGCCAGCCTAGGTGCAATGCTTATGCTGCACGGACAGCAGGAGAATTGCCGCGGTGCAGAATAATAGTTCCTATATCACGCTGATCACGCCCGACGCCCCGATGTCGCCGGACACCCATGGCGGCCGTGCCAAGTGTCTGCAGCGTTTGGTGCGTATGGACATGCCTGTGCCAACCACGGTGGCGCTGTCCTTTGAGGCGGTTCACAATATTGCCGCGGGCGATATGCCTGATCTGGATCGGCTGATTTCTCCGTTTGAGGCGGGGCAATTGCTTTGTGTGCGCCCAAGTTCGCAGGATCCCGATTGGGGCGGGCCGGGGGCTGTTCTGAACATTGGCATGAACGCGGAACGCCATGCCTATTTGTCCAACACTTTGGGGCGTACCGCTGCAGACGAGCTGTATTTCCGGTTTATTCAGGCCTATTCCGTGCATGTCGCCCGACTTGACCCGGATATGTTTGATGACATCACGCCAAGTGACGCCAACGCCGTCGCCGAGGCCTTGGATGCCTATGAAGATGAGGCCGACGAGAGTTTTCCGCAGGATCCGAAGGAACAGCTTGGCGGTGTTCTAAGGTCGATGGCGCGTGCCTGGGAAGGTACGTCAGCGCGATTGTTGCGAATGGCCAAAGGCGCGCCGGCGGATGCTGGGCTGGGGCTTGTGGTGCAGTCGATGGCGCTGGGCCTGGGGCAGGGCGAATGCGGGTCCGGCGTTTTGCAACTGGTGGACAGTGTGTCTGGCATGCCCATGATCAAAGGCCGCTACCTGTCGCAATCTCAGGGGCGTGATGCGTTGCGGGCCGGAGATAAATCGCTGTTTCTGGAAAAAGACGAACGCGGTCCCTCTCTTGAGGATCAAGCGCCCGAAGCCTTTGCGCAGCTGATTGAATTTGCCGAGGCCATGCGTCACCGCCTGCGCGAAGAGATGCAGGTAGAGTTCACGCTGGAAAACGGCGGCGTGCACATTCTGGATGGTGTGCGTGTACAACGTTCTGCCCGAGCGTCTGTGCGGATCGCCGTTGCGCTGGCAGAGGACGGAATTATCCCGCAACAAGAGGCGCTTATGCGGGTTGAGCCGCGTGCCCTCAATGAATTGCTGCACCGGCAGGTCGATCCAGATGCGGATCGCGATGTGGTTGGCAGCGGGGTTGCCGCCAGTCCCGGAGCCGCGACCGGCAAGATCGTGTTTTCCGCCGCCGAAGCGCAGGCCGCTGCCGCGCGGGGCGAGGCCTCTATTCTGGTGCGGCGCGAAACCAACCCCGAAGATATTCGCGGCATGCACGCAGCGGTCGCGGTTCTGACAGAGCGCGGCGGTATCACCAGCCATGCGGCCGTGATTGGTCGCGGGATGGGTCTGCCTTGCGTGGTGGGTGCCAGCGAAATCCGGTTTCAGACCCGCCGTAAACAGTTGATGGCCCCGGATGGGCGCGTTTTTGGCGAAGGCGATATTCTGACGATCGACGGCTCTAACGGTCAGGTTTTGTCAGGCCAGCCGCCGATGCTGGAAGCCACTTTGGACGAAAGCTTTCAAAAGTTGATGTCATGGGCGGATGAAAATCGCGATATCGACGTGCGCGCCAATGCTGATACGCCTGCAGATGCTTTGACCGCCCGTAACTTTCAGGCGCAGGGGATTGGCCTCTGCCGGACCGAGCACATGTTCTTTGAAGAAGACCGTCTGACCGCAATGCGCGAGATGATCTTTGCGGACGAAAGCGATGATCGCAAAGCCGCGCTGGAACGCCTGTTGCCGATCCAACGTGAGGACTTTGTCGATCTGTTCCAGATCATGCAGGGCCGTCCGGTGTGTATCCGCCTATTTGACCCTCCCTTGCACGAATTCCTGCCCAGTGATCGCACCGGGATGCGCGATTTGGCCGAGGCTTTGAACTTGCCCTTGTCCACAGTCGAGCGGCGAGTCGAAGCCCTCTCCGAATATAACCCGATGCTGGGTATGCGGGGCGTGCGCCTTGGGATTGCGGTGCCTGAGATCTATGAAATGCAGGCCCGCGCCATTTTTGAAGCCACGATAGAGGCCTCAAAAGACGGCGATGCGGTTGTGCCGGAAATCATGATCCCGTTGGTCAGTGCCAAGCGTGAGGTCGAGCTGGTCAAAACGCGGATCGATGCGGTTGCCGCCGCTGTGCGCACCGAGCTCAGCGAGGCGTTTGAGTTCAAGTTGGGCGTGATGGTTGAAACCCCGCGTGCGGCTCTGCGTGCCGAGGAGATCGCGCCAAATTGCGACTTCTTTAGCTTTGGGACCAATGACTTAACGCAGATGACCTACGGGCTGTCACGTGACGATGCGGGGCGGTTTATGTCGGCCTATGTGCAACAGGGCGTCTATGCCGAGGATCCGTTCCACACCTTGGACACCGATGGCGTTGGAGAGTTGGTTCAGCTTGGGGCCGAACGTGGACGCCGCGAGCGCCCGGATCTTGTCCTGTCGGTTTGCGGGGAACATGGCGGCAGCCCTGAGTCGATTGCATTCTGTCGGCGGGTTGGCATGAACTATGTGTCGTGTTCACCTTTCCGTGTGCCCGTCGCGAGATTGGCCGCAGCACAGCTGGCAATCAA
>NZ_CAXREH010000126.1:0-10397 GCF_964229375.1 Cognatishimia sp. | reverse complement strand
TCCGCCAAGACCTCCAACCTCTCAAATGTTTCACGTGAAACATTCAGGTCATGTGGTGAATAAGGATTGTTCACGCGGATTTCTCTTGGAGTTTTGAACGCTGCCGCAGTTTTGCAAGCAAAAGAGTTAATGCAGCGGGGGTCATGCCATCTACGCGCGCTGCCTGAGCCAGATTTTCTGGACGGGCGCGCGAAAGCTTCAATTTCAGCTCATTGGAGAGCCCCTCGAGATCATCATAGACAAAACCCTTGGGAATGATTTGCGCCTCATCCTTCTTCAAAGCAGCTACTTCCTTGTTTTGCCGTTCGATGTAGCTTGAGTACAGAGCGTCCTTGGACAGTTGATCCTGAATATCGACGTCCAAGTCGTCCAGATTCGGAAGTAGAGCGGTTAGGTCGCTCATTTGGACGTTCGGAAAGGCGAGCAGTTGAAATCCACTCCGACGGTTTCCATCGTTGTTGACCTCAATTCCAGCGGTTTGCGCTTCTTTCGGTGTAAATGTTCGATCACTCAAAAGTTTTTTGCCATTTTCAAGTGCATTCATTTTCTTTTCGAAGGCGGACTTCCGGATAGCTCCCACCAAGCCAAGCTCAATCCCAAGGCCAGTTAAACGCTGATCCGCATTGTCTGCACGCAGGGACAGCCGGAACTCAGCGCGGGATGTAAACATGCGGTAGGGTTCAGACACACCGCGTGTGATCAAGTCGTCAATCATCACACCGATATAGCTGTCTGCGCGACTAAAGAGCAGCGGATCCCTGCCCTGTGCTTCAAGCGCGGCATTTGCGCCAGCCACCAAGCCCTGCGCAGCCGCCTCTTCGTAGCCTGTAGTCCCATTTATCTGCCCTGCCAGATACAAACCGGGGACATCCCGCACCGCAAGACGCATGTCCAGCGCCCTGGGGTCGACGTAGTCATATTCAATCGCATATCCAGGCTGCAGGATGACAGCGTTCTCAAGACCGTAAATCGAGTGCACATAGTCTTCCTGAACATCCTCAGGCAGAGACGTTGAGATGCCATTTGGATAAACCGTGTGGTCTGTCAGCCCTTCAGGTTCGAGAAAGATCTGATGGGAGTCCTTATCGCCAAAGCGCACGATCTTGTCTTCGATCGACGGGCAGTACCTAGGGCCAACTCCGTCGATGTGGCCTCCATACATCGCGGATCTCTCAAGGTTTTTGCGAATAATCTCATGAGTGTTCGAATTTGTATGGGTGATTCCGCAGTTTTCCTGCTTCGCTTCCGGTGATTTGTTCAGAAATGAAAACATAACTGGAGCGTCGTCGCCCGGTTGTGAACCCAGAATGTCCCAGCTAATCGTACGACCATCCAGACGCGGCGGTGTGCCGGTCTTTAGACGACCCAATGGCAGCTCAAAACTATCCATGCGCTCTGCCAGTTTAACAGAGGGCGCATCTCCCATACGCCCACCTGGACGAGAGACGTCGCCAATATGAATAACTCCGCGCAGAAATGTACCCGTTGTCAAAACGACAGCTGCAGAGCGGATTTCGGACCCATCTGCAAGCTGCACACCGCGCACAGTTTCGCCTTCCATTAAGAAATCTGCAACTTCTCCTTCAATGATGTCCAGGTTTTCCTGAGATTCCACTTCCTGACGCATCCGTTCGCGGTAGATTTTGCGATCTGCTTGCGCTCTGGGACCCTGAACCGCTGGACCTTTGCGGCGATTGAGTAAACGAAACTGAATCCCCGCGGAGTCTGCAACGCGACCCATGACACCGTCCAGTGCATCGATTTCGCGCACCAGATGCCCTTTACCTAAACCCCCGATGGCGGGATTGCAGGACATAACGCCGATTCCAGAGCGCTTCAGCGTCACCAAAGCAGTCTTTGCACCAAGACGCGCGGATGCTGCAGCCGCATCGCAACCCGCGTGACCGCCTCCGACAACAATGACGTCAAAATGTTTCACGTGAAACACTCCTTACTTTCCGATGCAGAAACTGGAGAAGATCTCGTCCAGAAGATTTTCAACATCGATACGACCCACAATTGAATCAAGCGCCCAGACAGCGGATCTAAGATCGTCCGCCCCCAGATCAAAAAATTCTTCACCGGAACCGATATGACCCATGGCAGACTGGATTGCGCTTTCTGCTTTCTGCATAGCTATCCGATGACGCTCGCGAGAGGCAACGCCTGATACTGCAGTTCTTTTGGAGAGTGTATCAGAAATGCGCGCCACAAGATCAGAGACTCCCTGCCCTGTCACAGCGGAAATCGCATCCTCAGATGCACCCGAAAGATCCGCCTTCGACGTCAACACAATGTCGCCGTCCTGCAGGTCTATCTCGACATCTTCATCATCTGCGAGAAGGTAAACGCGCAGGTCCGCAGCGGCGGCGCGTGACTTTGCCCGTTCAATACCAATGCCTTCAACGACATCGTCCGTTGTTCTTAGCCCGGCGGTATCCAGAACGGTGACCGGCAGGCCTTTCAGATCCATTCGAACCTCGATTACGTCGCGCGTCGTCCCTGCAATTTCAGACGTAATCGCCGCATCTCGTCCAGCTAACGCGTTGAGAAGTGTAGATTTTCCAACATTCGGCGCCCCAAGGATCGCTACCTCGAGACCTGTGCGAATCCGCTCGGCAATCGAGACACCTTCAATCTCGGTTCGAAGGGTCTTCAGTGTTTTATCAAGCAATTCGTTGACTTCAGGAGTTACGTCGACCGGAACATCTTCGTCGACGAAATCAATCGTTGCTTCAATCAGCGCGGCTGCCCTGATCAGATCTTGCCGCCAGACATCGGCGGTTTTTCCAAGATCGCCCGACAGCACGCGCAGCGCCTGTCGCCGTTGGGCTTCTGTCTCGGCATCGATCAGATCCGCGAGCCCTTCGACCTGGGCCAAATCCATGCAGCCGTTTTCCAAAGCGCGTCGTGTGAACTCTCCGGGTTCCGCCAGACGCAGCCCTTCGATGTCAGACAGCACGCTCAGCACGCGATTGACCACAGCAACCGAGCCATGCAGCTGCAATTCCAGAACAGCTTCTCCGGTGAATGAAGACTTCTCGGGAAAATAAATCACGAGGGCTTCGTCCAGCCGAACGCCCTCTTGATCTTTTAGAACGCGCAGGCTGGCCGCACGAGGCGCCGGAAGGTCGCCGAACAGGATTGCCGCCGCCGCGCTAATCTTGCTGCCAGACAGCCGAACGACAGCGACCCCCGCTTTACCGGGGGCCGTCGCCAATGCAAAAATTGTGTCCAGCTCGACAGACATCAGGCATTCATAGAATCAAAGAATTCGCCGTTGGTCTTGGTTTGCTTAAGTTTGCCCAACAGGAATTCGATGGCATCCGTGGTCCCCATCGGATTGAGGATACGGCGCAGAACAAAGGTTTTCTGCAGGTCTTTCGGATCGACCAGCAGGTCTTCTTTCCGTGTACCGGACTTGAGGATATCGATCGCAGGGAAGACACGCTTGTCGGCAATTTTCCGATCCAGCACGACTTCAGAGTTACCGGTGCCTTTGAATTCTTCGAAGATAACTTCGTCCATCCGCGAGCCAGTATCGATCAGAGCTGTCGAGATGATGGTCAGCGACCCGCCCTCTTCGATATTCCGCGCAGCACCAAAGAAACGCTTTGGACGTTGCAGCGCATTCGCGTCCACACCACCGGTCAAAACTTTACCAGATGAAGGGACAACCGTGTTAAACGCTCTACCAAGTCTTGTGATGGAATCCAAAAGAATAACAACATCTCGTTTATGTTCGACCAAACGCTTGGCTTTTTCGATCACCATCTCAGATACGGCAACGTGACGCGTCGCAGGTTCATCAAAGGTCGAAGAAATCACTTCGCCCTTCACAGACCGCTGCATGTCGGTCACCTCTTCCGGGCGTTCGTCGATCAGCAGAACGATCAAATAGCACTCCGGGTGGTTGGCCTCGATGGAATGCGCGATGTTCTGCAGGATGACGGTTTTACCCGTCCGCGGCGGCGCAACGATCAAAGACCGTTGGCCCTTACCAATCGGCGCGACCAGGTCGATGACGCGAGCAGACTTGTCTTTGATGGTCGGATCTTCGATCTCCATCTTCAGACGTTCATCTGGATAAAGCGGTGTCAGGTTATCAAAGGCGATCTTATGTTTGGCTTTCTCGGGCGACTCAAAGTTGATCTGAGTCACCTGTGTCAGCGCAAAATACCGTTCGTTGTCGTCTGGTGCTTTGATCACGCCATCGATGGTGTCACCGGTCCGCAGGCTGTGCAGACGGATCATATCAGGGCTGACATAGATATCGTCAGGGCCCGGCAGATAGTTCGCCTCGGGAGAGCGCAGGAACCCAAACCCGTCTTGCAGAACCTCAAGGACGCCATCGCCGGAAACTTCCCATCCCTCATCCGCACGTTCGCGCAGAATTTGGAACATCATTTCGCCCTTACGCATCGTAGAGGCGTTTTCGATTTCCAGCTCTTCTGCCATAGCAAGCAGGGCTTTGGGGCTTTGTGCCTTCAGATCAGAAAGCGCGAGTTTATTCTCGGACATTAATACACCCTAGAAAGCCTCATCCGAGGCCAGATTAGATTTTCATTTCAACAGGAAACACGTAGCCCGGACGGGCCAGTTGCCTCATAGATAGCGAATTTCGAGGTTATGTCAAATAACCGCGCTAGAACTTCACCACGACCGACAGAACGATCAGGGCCATCAAAACCGTCGGCACTTCGTTCATCATGCGATACTGACGCCCTGTCAGAGTATTCTCGCCGCTTTCAAAGCCCTTCTGACGCGCCATAAGCCAGTGATGGAAGCCCGTCATACAAATCACACCCAGAAGCTTCGTATACGGCCACACAGCGCCCCAATCGACAATCCCTGGGGTGAAGGCCAATAAAAGCCCAAACACCCACGTGGCGCCCATGGCTGGGCCCATGATCACCTTCAAAAGCTTCTGTTCCATGATCTTGAAGGTCTGATCCAATTGATCACCCTTCTCTGCCTGTTCGACGTGATACACAAAGAGCCTTGGCAGATAGAACAGTCCTGCCATCCAGCTGATCACTGCCATTATGTGAAAGGCTTTTATCCATGGATAGGAAACAGCCAGAATATCGGACATGTCTTGGGACTCGCTCTGATCACTCTCAATAATAAATAGTATATATAGAAAGAAAGATGATTTGGTAGTGTCCCTATTTTCTGTGGATTAACCTGTTTTACGCCGTTTATTCACAAGGGTATAAAACACACCGATTTTCAGTG
Source organism: Cognatishimia sp. (assembly GCF_964229375.1). GTDB lineage: Bacteria > Pseudomonadota > Alphaproteobacteria > Rhodobacterales > Rhodobacteraceae > Cognatishimia. Next base: position 5,159 of record NZ_CAXREH010000126.1, on the reverse strand, counting down.
AAATTCCATGCATAACCCATTTTCAGAATTTTTAGGTTTTAAAATCAACACGTTCTGAATTGTGGCAGAAATGTGGCCGTGTGGATAATTCCTTGTATAAAAATTGCAGTCCCATGGTTTTCACATATAGACAGTTATCCATATCCCGAGCGGAGAAAACACGGATATCACCGGCGAGAATTGCCCATTTCTGAGGACGTTTCGTTTGTCGCTGAATCTTCAACAAAGAATGCACCTATTCCTGCAAGGTTTTTGCACCAAGTTACTCACATGACCCAAAGACTAGTTCTGGCCTCATCTTCTGAAATTCGTGCGCAGCTCTTGCGAAATGCTGGGGTTAGGTTTGACGTGGCACCTGCAAAGGTTGACGAAGACCTTATCAAACAGAGCCTCATCGCCGAAGAGCTTTCGCCGCGCGATATCTCTGATGCATTGGCCGAAGCCAAAGCGCGCCGCGGCAGTGCAAAACATCCCGGCGCTTTGGTAATTGGCTGCGATCAGGTGCTGGATCTGGATGGCAAGCTGGTTTCAAAGCCTCGGTCCATCGAGGATGCGCGCGCGCAGCTGCAAGCTATGCGTAACAAGCGACATGTTTTGTATTCTGCTGCTGTGATTTGCGAGGATGGCAAACCGATCTGGCGCCACATCGGACAGGTCAAACTGTTCATGAGGGATTTTTCTGACGGCTTTCTGGATGACTATCTGGCGCGGAACTGGGACTCGGTTCAATACTGCGTTGGTGGCTATAAGCTCGAAGAAGAAGGCGTACGCCTGTTTTCGCGCGTCGAAGGCGATTATTTTAATGTGCTTGGCTTGCCACTCTTGGAACTTTTGTCCTTTCTGACACTTAGAGGAGATCTGCCGAAATGAGCCCTTCAAAGATCCCATTAGCGGGGGTGATCGGACACCCGATCAACCATTCCAAATCTCCAAAGCTGCATGGGCATTGGCTGACACATTACGGCATCACAGGACATTACATTCCTTTGGATGTCGCACCTGAAAACCTTGAATCCGTGCTTCGAATGATGCCGAAAATGGGGTTTGTAGGCGCGAATGTCACCATTCCTCATAAAGAACGGGCGCTTGAGATTGCCGATCAGGTCACGGACCGCGCCACGCTTATTGGCGCGGCGAATACTCTGATTTTTCTAGAAGATGGAAAAATTCTGGCAGATAATACAGACGGTTACGGGTTCATTCAGAACCTGAAGAACGGCGCACCAGACTGGGATCCAACCGCAGGGGCCGCTGTTGTACTGGGGGCTGGCGGTGCAGCGCGGGCCGTTCTGGCGTCCTTGCTGGATGTAGGCGTGCCCGAAATCTTGTTGTCCAATCGAACCCGCGCCCGTGCAGAGCAGCTTCGCGATGATTTCGGCGCGCGCATTAAGGTCATCGAATGGGTTCAAGCCGGCAACGTGATGGAAGACGGCGCGACCGTGGTGAATACAACGTCGCTTGGGATGACGGGCAAGCCCGAGTTGCGCGTGCCGCTGGACGGGTTGAATGCCGATGCTGTCGTCACCGATCTGGTTTACACACCACTCATGACCAAATTCCTCGAGGTCGCACATGCCAAAGGCTGCACCACGGTGGATGGCTTGGGGATGTTGCTGCATCAGGCGGTGCCTGGTTTTGAGCGGTGGTTCGGTCCCCGCCCCGAAGTCACCAACGAAGTTCGTCGCGTGATGCTGAGATGACATTCAAACTGGGCCTGACCGGATCGATTGGCATGGGCAAGTCTTCGACGGCGAGGATTTTTGCCGACTTGGGCTGCGCGGTGTGGGATGCGGATGCCGCTGTGCATCGTTTGTATACCCAAGGCGGCCCAGCGGTCGCCCCCATCGCCGCGCTTTTTCCAGAGGCCGTCGTGGATGGATCCGTCTCGCGGGACGCATTGAAAACGTTGATCTCGGCCAATTCGCAGGTGCTGGGACAGATCGAAGCCATCGTGCATCCGCTTGTCGCCCAAGACCGCGCCGATTTCATCGCCAACAGCAACTCTGATGTCACCGTTCTGGACATTCCTCTTTTGTTTGAAACGGGCTCCGAGGCAACGATGGACGCCATCGTTTGCGTTTCTGTTCCCCCCGAGGTTCAGGAAGCACGCGTGTTGGCGCGCGGAACCATGAGCCGCGACACGTTTGAGACCATCAAACGCAAACAAATGCCTAACGATGACAAATGTAAGCGCTCGGATTACGTTGTGATCACCGACACACCAGAGCACGCAACATCGCAAGTTGCTGCGATCTTACAGACGATCAGAGAAGGTCTTAAACATGCGTGAAATCGTTTTGGACACGGAAACCACCGGATTTGATCCGGAATCAGGCGATCGCATCGTGGAAATTGGCTGTGTGGAACTCAACAACCACATGCCGACGGGTGAAACCTATCACGTTTACATCAACCCGGAACGCATGATGCCCGAAGAGGCCTTTGGCGTACACGGGATTGGGCCGGATTTGCTGGAACCGCCACGTGATCCCCAGTCCGGACAGGTATTGCTGCGCGATAAGCCGGTGTTTGCCAAAGTGGGTCAGAGTTTTCTGGATTTCGTCGGGGACGCCAAACTGGTGATCCACAACGCGGCCTTTGATATGAAGTTCCTGAACGCGGAACTTAAATGGATGAACCTGCCGCAGCTTCCTTGGGAACGCGCCGTGGATACTTTGGCGATTGCGCGCAAAAAGTTCCCTGGTTCTCCGGCATCGCTGGATGCGCTGTGTCGCAGGTTCGGGATCGACAACAGCAACCGAACCCTGCACGGCGCGCTTTTGGACTCTGAAATCCTTGCAGAAGTTTACCTCGAGCTGATCGGTGGTCGCCAACCGGATTTCGCCCTGTCTGCCGTTGCCGGATCATCGGGCGCCGGAGCTGCTGCGGATGATTGGCGCCCGCAACCTCGACCAACGCCATTGGCGTCGCGGATCACCGAGGACGAGCGTGCTGCGCATAGCCAGTTCGTTGAAAAGATGGGAGAAGATGCGCTTTGGGCCAAAATGTCGTGATGGCAAAATAACACCATCGGGCCTGTGCGCCATGACATAAGGGCGTTCCAATCTGGAACGCCCTTTATCGTTTTATGCGTCGAGCTTTTTCTCGCCCGCGGCCGCCTGTGCTGCGGCGAGTTGCTGGCGATACAGCGCAACAAAGTCGATCTGATCCATGTTAAGCGGCGGGAAGCCACCGTCACGGGTGATGTCAGACACGATGCGACGGACAAATGGGAACAGCTGACGTGGGCACTCGATCATCAGGAACGGGTGCAGCTGATCTTGCGGAATGCCTTCGACGTGGAAAATGCCGACGTAGTCAAGCTCTAGAACGAAAAAGACATCATCGCCTTCTTTCGCCTTAGAGGTGATGTTCAGCTTCATGCTGATATCAAACTGATGCTCGGTCGGACGTTTCTTTGCGTCCAGAGCAACCTGAACTTTGATGTCCGGTTGAACTTCGCCTGTCACGCCCTTTTGCGCCAGGATGTTTTCAAACGAAATGTCACGAATGAACTGACCCAGCACGTTCATTTTGACTTGCGGCGCCTGTGGCGCAGCTGCGCCTTCGTTCTCGGCCATATGTGTCTCCAATGTTAAAACTTGGGCGGAGGCTTATCAGGTCCGAGAAGGGGCCTCAATGCTTGGTCCAGCCAGAAGGGCGATGCGTTGGTTTTTTGCCAGACTCACCCTCGATGTCGACGTCCATATCCACGTCAATGTCGACATAATCGCCATCGACCACGTCGTCCTTGGCGGATTGTGCGCGAAAATGCATCGAGTTGCCGTCACCCATGGATTGAAAGCCCTGCACTTTGACGCGGGTTTTCGTATAGTTGATGAGGGCCAGCCGGATCGGAGGCGTCAAAAGCGCGAAGCCAACAGCGTCTGTGAAGAAACCGGGTGTCAAAAGAAGCGCGCCCGCAAACAGGATCATCGCGCCATGGGCCAGATGTTCGGACGGGTCACTCAATTGTGAGAAGCTTTGTCGCAGGCCTGCCAGCGCCGCGAATCCCTGCGCGCGCACCAAATACGTCCCCAAAATTGCGGTGACAATCACGATGGCCAGAGTGGGAAAAAGTCCAATCGCGCCACCGACTTGTATGAAAAGTGCGATCTCGATCAGGGGAACGGCCAAAAAGGCCAGAAACAACCACATTTTTGTCCACTCCTCGGTGGTTTCGGCTAAGGTGGACTTGATTGCCCACCTGACCTACATAAGTCCCCTAGGACACAGTTTAAATAGTCTACACGAGGACCGCATGAATTCGCCGATTATCCAGCTTTTGGTGCTAGCAGGTATTGCTATCTTTTTGATCCTGCGCCTGCGCAACGTGCTGGGCACGCGCGATGGCTATGAACCGCCACGGCAAATGTCTGCCCCGTCTTCCCGCCCTGCCCCGGATCTCGAAGTGATCGAGGGCGGTCCTGACCCGGACATCGTAGACCACGTTGCAGAAGACAGCGACGCCGCCAAAGCCCTGACTCAGATGAAAGCCGCAGAGCCAAGCTTTGGCGTCAGCGATTTCCTCGGAGGTGCCAAAGGCGCTTATGAAATGATCCTGATGGGCTTTGAAAATGGCGACATCGGTCAAATTCAGCCGTTCATCTCTGAAGAAGTCTATGAGGCCTTCCTCAGCGTCGTCGCCGCGCGCGAAGATCAGGGCCTGACCGTGGATGCCCAGTTCATTGGTGTGCGCGAAACCACCTTGGTTGACGCAACCTTTGACGAAGCAACCCGTACCGCTGAAGTGACCGTACGTTTTGTAGGCGAGTTGGTTTATGCCGTGCGCAACGAAGCGGGCGAGATCGTTGAAGGCGATGAAAAGCAAAGCAAAAAACAAAAGGACGTCTGGACCTTTGCGCGTAGCATGGGCTCGGATGATCCGAATTGGCAGCTGGTCGCTACGTCCGAGTAACCCTTGCCGCGTGGCTTGGGGTTCTGCTGTGGGCGACGGTTGATCCGCGCCCGGCCGCAGCAGAGCCGGACTATCAGATCCTTGATTTTGACGACTTAAACGGCTGGGCGGCGGACGATCACGGCGCTGCCCTCGCCGCTTTCATGGAAACATGTGCCGATCTGGACGATCAGGACTGGCGCGCCCTGTGCGCCATCGCGCCAAACTTCGGTGACGCCAGGCTTTTCTTTGAGTTGTTGTT
>NZ_CAXREH010000125.1:0-5095 GCF_964229375.1 Cognatishimia sp. | reverse complement strand
GTCGCTAATGCGGTTTTAACTCTGACAGATCAGTGTCGTCGTCATTGAAGTCGGGTAGGGACTTCACAAGTTCGCTCAGTGGCGAGTTATCGACGGGCAGGGCATCAATGCCGTTGTCTCGTAAAATTGCCTCGCAACGTTTAAATCTGCGCTCTTAGCTTCTGGGTCTTGGACACGTGATAAAAGTTGTTCTGCAAGTGTCCGATGCAGAATATCCATAAGGTCTTTGCTATCCATTTTAATCCAGTCTCATTCTGCGACGTATAAAATTATGAAACGTTAAGTTTCATGTTTCATCGGTGGGTTGGCGTTTAGTTCGTCGGCTACTAGTAAACTCACCGTCCCTACCTAGTGGGTCAGTTTCTCTCCTGTTGTAAGCTGGCCCACGTCCCATTAAAGACATCATTGCTAATAAACCACGTCCCATTTCAGACGGGCTAGGGGCCAACCGTCCGAGCATAAAGGCAATCAAAATCCACGGCGGTCTCAAATATTAGTCAGAAATAGCAGCCGAAAAGGGGTACGGTCTCATTAAGTAAAGCAAATTTAACAGTGACTTACATTAGATTTAGGTTCTGGCGCCGCGAGGCGTGGGGGTTCAAGTCCCTCCACCCGCACCACTCAATTCAATCAGACAGTTACCAAAGTGTTGCGCCTTCGCGCGCAGTGTTTCTGCGCCGTTTAGACGGTGTTTCTAGCCATTTGACCCTCAAACCACGTTGCGAGGACGAAGATGGACATTTTTGACGAGACACTTGGAGCAAGCCGAAGCCTTGCGGGAACCTTTGGCGACATGGTGGATGTCGTGCCCAATGACGCTCAGGATCTGCCGCAGCCTGCAGTGAAGCTCTATGTCGAAACCGGAGGAGCGCTGGTGGTCATGCCGCTCAGCGGAACCGCTCCGATCACTGTGCAAGTGCCTGATTTTTCAGAACTAAGCCTGAATGTCCGACGCGTTTTTGCGTCGGGGACTACGGCTGCTGGCATTAAGGCCTATGTGATCTGATGGCGGGGGTGGGTATCAGCATTCGACAGCACATCGGGGCCTTGGGGGCAATGGACGCAGGGCTGCCTGCGGGCATTCTGCCGATGTCACAAGCCACGCTGCAAGACATGAGCCATGTGACCTCGACAACGGGGGATGTCACATTTGGCGAAGGTGAAATCCAAATGGGCCCCAACTCGCGCGTTACGATCGCGGGGAGTTTCGCGGGTAATCTGTGGGTTCATTCGATTATCAAAGACGTCAGTGGAACCACGCGGGCGCGGTTTCTAAGCCCGACGTATCAGCCCGAAGGTATCCGGCAGCCAGATGGTATGCAGACCTGGGCGTTTCCAAACGCCACCGGCCATGGTGCGTTGGATTTCCTGACGGGCAGCAACTCTGCCTGCACGCTGGTGGGGTTGCAGGTTGTTGATATGACGGCTGTCTTAGCCAAGCCTGCCAAGGTGGTTCTGGCCTTGGGCCAGTCGCTGATGGAGTGCTCGTCCGTTTCGCTGGGTGTGAACCCAAGCGTTGACTGCTGGCCGTCTGCGCGCTGTCTTTACCTGCCGGGCGCGACCTATGCCGGGCGGGGGACAACGCGGGGGCAAGTGCAGGCGATGCATGTGCCGCTTCAGTTCAACGCGATCGGGCAGGGCGTGTCGCCAGCGGCGGCCTTTGCGCAGGAACTCATGCCCTATGTGCCGGAAAGCCATACGCTGGTTATGGCGGCAGGAGCGTGGTCGCAGACTTCGTTGGTTGGGCCTGACGGAGATTGGAATCCGGCGGCGACATCTGCGGATCGCGCGGCCTATCAGTCGGCGATCGATCTGGCGATTGACGGGATGGCTAGCTTGCCGCAAGGCTCAGAAATCATTGGCGTTCTTTGGGCGCAGGGGCAGGGGGATCACGGCAACACGTTTGACGTGGACTACCCGCCTGCCTTTGCTGCTATGCGCAGCCAGATGGAGAGCGATCTGGGCACTGGGCCTTTGCCGTGGATGATCCTTGCACCGCCGCCAGATGGCATCGCGACCTATCAGGATCTGTTTCGCGAAACCCAGTTGAATATGGATCAAAACAGCGGACACGCGCTGGCGCAAACGGGCGTCCATACGGTTGCGCATCCGGCCGGATATATCGAGGATGGCACCCATGTGACCGCCTGGGGCAGCCGGACGATGGGCCGGTTGGCCGCACGCCGGTTTGTGGCGGAAGGGTACCTTTGATGCGGGGCGGCTTTGGGGCCGCCCTTTTCGTTTGAAGTCCGCCTTACAATATTGGCACTTCCATGCCTTTGTGAGGCGCGTTTTGCCTTGTCATTACCCCCCTCGATCTATACAGAGCGACCTCAACGCATGAAGAAGTTAAAGGCGGTGCCAATCGGCGCCGCTATTTAGGTTGAAAGAAGGACGATACAATGCAGGTCACCGAGACCCTGAACGAAGGCCTGAAGCGCGGCTATACCATCACGCTGACCGCAGATGAGCTGGACGCGAAGGTCAACGAAAAACTGTCTGAGGCGCAGCCTGACATCGAAATGAAAGGCTTCCGCAAAGGCAAAGTGCCTATGGCGCTGCTGAAAAAGCAGTTTGGTCCACGCATTCTGGGCGAAGCCATGCAAGAGTCCATCGACGGTGCGATGAGCGATCATTTCGAAGCATCTGGCGATCGTCCTGCGCTGCAGCCAAAAATTGAAATGCAAAACGGCGAAGACTGGAAAGAGGGCGACGACGTTGTTGTCGACATGTCCTACGAAGCTCTGCCAGAGATTCCTGAAGTGGATCTGAAGTCCATCTCGCTTGAGAAACTGGTCGTAAAGCCAGAGGACGCGGACGTCGACGAAGCGCTTGGCAAACTGGCCGAGACTGCGCAGAATTTCAAAGCGCGTCGCAAAGGCTCCAAGGCGAAAGACGGCGATCAGGTCGTTATGAACTTTGTTGGCAAAATCGACGGCGAAGCCTTTGACGGCGGCGCGGGTGAGGATTTCCCACTGGTACTTGGCTCTGGTCAATTCATCCCAGGCTTTGAAGAGCAGCTGGTTGGCGTAAAGGTAGACGAAGAGAAAGACGTAACCGTGTCTTTCCCTGAGGACTATCAAGCCGAGCATCTGGCGGGCAAAGAAGCGGTCTTCTCTTGCACCATCAAAGAAGTCAAAGAGCCAGTGGCCGCAGAGCTGGACGACGAGCTGGCCAAGCAGTTCGGTGCCGAAGACCTGAACGCTCTGAAAGAGCAGGTTTCCGAGCGTCTGGCCGCAGAATATGCTGGCGCATCCCGTCAGGTACAGAAACGTGCTCTGCTGGACGCGTTGGACGCAAAAGTTGCGTTTGATCTGCCACCTTCGCTGGTCGAAGCAGAAGCGAACCAAATCGCGCATCAGCTGTGGCACGAAGAAAACCCAGAGGTGGAAGGTCACGACCACCCCGAGATCACACCAACAGACGAGCACAACTCGCTGGCAGAGCGTCGCGTGCGCCTTGGCCTGCTGTTGGCAGAGCTGGGTCAGAAGGCCGAAGTCGAAGTTTCCGATGCGGAAATGACCCAGGCGATCATGAACCAAGCGCGTCAGTACCCTGGTCAGGAACGTCAGTTCTTTGAATTCGTTCAACAGAACCAGCAGATGCAGCAGCAGCTTCGTGCGCCTCTGTTTGAAGACAAAGTCGTCGACTATGTGTTCGAGCTGGCTCAGGTTTCTGAGAAAGACGTCAGCAAAGCGGATCTGGAAAAAGCAGTTGAGGCGCTGGAAGAAGAGTAATCTTCTTTCAGGCGTCGCCTGTATCGAGACATAAAAAGGGGCTGCTCGGGGAAACGAGCAGCCCCTTTTCATTGCGCCACACTCTACGCAACACGCCTTGGGGAATAAGGCGATTTGTCTGGCCAAGGGACAGGGTAGTACCCTCAACCAATTGAAATAAATAACTTAAATAGGTGACTTAAATGTCGGGACACGCGAGAGACCCGCGTGATCGTGTTTTGTTTTCCCGTCAGGACGAGCTGGACATCTCTGCCGCGACCTGACCGGTCAGCGCATGTTTGAGCGCCAGCGCTGCAGAGCGTTCAGAACTTGAACCGGCCTCTGCAATTTGCTCTTCGCAATAGGTCATCAGGTCTTCAGTTTCTGTCACATCCGTTTCCGGAGACGTTTCACCCAGGGCCTTGATCTTGGCGACCGCTGCGTCTTCGTCGAGCATCACATCGCCCTCGATCCCAGCAAAGGCACGCACCTTGCTGATCCGCTCGTCTGTGCAGTCTAGCAGCGCCGCCAGAGCCGACACTTTGCCCATCGGAACGGTTTTGCCAACATAGCCATGTGGCGCGTTGTCAGAGCGTTTCAGGACGCGGTCCATAACCGGATCGATCACGGTGATGATATCGGTGATACCGGCCGCTTTGGAATATTCCAGAATGCCGACCATCAACTCACAGGTGGCTTTGGACACCGTTGTTTTGCTGTCTTTGCTTTTGATACGCTGTGTATCGACGCAGAAACGTGTTGATTCCCAGATGTTCGGGCTGCGGACCGGCGGTTCGCCTGCCAGAATAGCGTCAAACACGTCGGCCAGCATATGCGGCCCCATTGTCTGAAGCACACGTGCGCAAGAGATGACGTTCATCTCGTCATCAAGGCCCACGATGTAGCTTGGGTTCATGCTGTCAAACTGGTCAATCTCTTTGCCGTCCGTGATGGTGACGTCCCATCCCAAGCGACCTGCGAATACGCGTGCTCGCAGCTGGAACATGTCCTCGAGGACCGTCGGGAAGCGATGCATATTCAATGCGTCTATCGTTAAAATCATGTGCACCCCCAATTGTGCTTTGTCGTAAACCAAGGTTAACGACGCGCAGATAGGGACGGGTATTGTGGGAAACCCGTAGTATTGAATTTTTTAACGAATTTCAGATGCTTGATAGGTCTCTAGGTGTGATGAATGACTTAAGGTCATCCAAAATCACAGGAGTTACCCACAGGGTTATCCACAGGAATTACCCAGGAAAGATCAGGTTCATACCGATTGCACGACCAACGGCCTGAGAGGTGGTCAGTGCGACGAGTTTTTCACGCGAAGAGCGGACGTGAACTTCGACCGTCCGGGTCGAGATGTTCAGAATGTC
>NZ_CAXREH010000124.1:0-4920 GCF_964229375.1 Cognatishimia sp. | reverse complement strand
GCTGCCATGAGTGTGAGCTCGCATTTGGAACAACTGAAACGGAAACACGAAACCCTCTCCCAACAGGTCGAAGAAGAGCAACGTGCCCCAGGTTCCAGCGACTTTTCTATCGCGGAAATGAAGAAACAAAAACTTAAGCTAAAAGAAGAAATTAACCGGCTTAGTTCGTAAGCCACTCTTCCCAACGGGCGTCCGGCCCTCGGGATCCGGGCGTCTACGCGTTTGCGCGGGCGGCCACCACAGCGCCTCCTGTGATTAAAAGTGCTGCGGCCGCTAAGGGCCAACTGGCGTCTGCGACGCCTGCAAGAATCAGAACAAGTGTCGACAAAAGCGGTGCCGCGTAAGAGCTGGTACCCAAAAGCTGAATGTCGCCCTGTTTGACCCCAATATCCCAGACATAAAAGGCCGCACCAACCGGGCCAAGCCCAAGGGCGAGAACAGACAACCAGCCGATTTGCGTTTGTGGCCACTGCGTTGTCTCAAGCGTCAGGTGCAGCGCCATCGACAGCACAGCGCTGGCCAGACAGAAAACCGCGACCGATGCGGTTGGCACGTCGCCCAGTTTGCGTGACAGTACAGAATAGCTGGACCACGTCAGCGCACAGGCGATCGCAAGGGCAAACCCCGGTAGGTTGTCTGCGGAAAAATCTGCGCCGCCCCCTAGGATAATCAATGCGGCGCCCGCAAATCCCAAGAGACCTCCGGCAAGGTGGCCACGCCGCAAAGTCTCGCCCGGCAGCAGGCCTGAAAACAGCACGATCAACAGGGGCCAAAGATAGGCGATCAGACCGGCTTCGGCGGCGGGGGCAAGGCGCAGGGCGCTGAAATAAAGCGCGTGATAGCCAAAGATGCCAACAGTACCAAAGACATAGACTTTCCAGCTGATCACCCGAAGCTGCTGAAGACCGCCGCTAAAATGGGTCCAGATCAGACCGATTGTGCCGCCAATCCCGAAACAGATGGCATTCAGTTGGAGCGGCGGGACAGGGGCAGAACCAACGGTAAACAGGGCCAGAAAGCTCCAGAGAAGCACGGCTGTAAATCCGATCGCTGTGGCGCGTTTACGTGTCATTCAAAGATCCGTCACAGGGGTGATTTGCATATCGCCCCATATATGCGCCGTCTTTTCGATTTCGGCGAGATACCAATCGCGGAAATCGCGCACCTGCGGGCGTTTTTCCGACCCTGGCAGGCACAGAAAGCGGAACCGGGCATCCGTTTCGATGGCTTGCTTGAACGGCACCACAAGGCGGCCGTCCAGCACATCTTTGATCATCAAGGGACGTCGGCCAAGCACGACCCCGACGCCGGAACAGGCCGCTTCGATAGCGTGGTCCGCATTGGAGAAGCTGATTATGCTGCTGGGCTTATGGGTCACACCTGCGGATTTGAACCAGTTTTCCCAGTTGCACGGCGGTGACAGGAATTCGATTGAACTGTCTTCGATGAGGGGCGCGTCCTTCAGGCTTTCGGGAGTCGGGAACTGCTCGGCCATGGCGGGCGTCATGGCAGGCGACATCCACTCCTTGCGTGCAGGCACAGAATAGAAGCCGTCGTCATTGTCATATCCAAACCGCAGGGCGACATCGACTTGATCCCGGCGTAAATCGATGCGTTTCAACGTGGCGGAAATGCGCAGGTCGATTTCGGGATGCCCACGGGCAAAATCCAAGAGCCTTGGGGCCAACCACTTTGCCGTCAACGCCGGGCCCGCTGACACGGTGAGGGTTGTATCATCCGTCAGTCGCCGCGTTGCCGTCCAAGCCGCGATCAGCGCTTGAAACCCGTCGCTGGTGCCCGGCGCCAGTGTTTTTCCTGCGGCGGTCAATTCCACCGCGCGGTTCAGGCGAATGAACAGCGGCTGGCCTAGATGCTCTTCAAGCGATTTGATCTGAAAAGACAGGGCCGCAGGGGTTACGTTCAATTCGTCGGCGGCCTTTGCAAAAGACAAGTGGCGGGCGGCGGCCTCGAAGGCGCGCAGGGCAGTCAAAGGGGGAAGTCTGTCACTCATGTCAGTTAAGTAAAACTAAATTGAAGCTGCGATAAGTCTCGTTTGTCAACTTATCTTCTAAAGCACATATTGGGGTCAGTTCAATATTGCTTAGCTAACTCAAGCCCAAAGGAGGCCAGAATGATCGAGACCGCAACAACGAACCGCCAGCGTAAGGCCTTTGACGCCGCCCATGCCGCACGGGGGGCTGCCCTTCGGGATGGGCTGCGCTGGATACTGTCGCAATTTCACGTGCCGCTGCGTTTTGAGGGTGTCAGAACACTTACGGCACCGTCCCGCTGACCTTGATATGACAAGGACTTACGAGACGAAAAAGGGCTGGTCGATGACCAGCCCTTACGTTTTTTCGGGTGTCGGTGGTTAGACGAAGAACTGCGCACCGTTGGCAGAAATCGTCGAACCGTTCACAAAGCCCGACTCGTCCGAGGCCAGGAATGCCACGCAGCGCGCGATTTCTTCTGGCTCGCCCAGTCGACCTGCCGGAATTTGCGAAATGATCGACTCGCGGACTTTTTCTGGCACGGCCATCACCATTTCCGTCGCGATATAGCCCGGGCAAACCGCGTTCGCGGTGATGCCGGCGCGCGCGCCTTCCTGCGCCAGAGACTTTACGATGCCCAGATCGCCCGCTTTTGTCGCGGCATAGTTCACTTGCGCGAACTGGCCTTTCTGACCGTTGATCGAAGAAATCACGATGACGCGGCCGAATTTACGCTCGCGCATGCCTGGCCACACTGGGTGAACCGTGTTGAAGACGCCAGTCAGGTTGGTGTTGACGACGTCGTTCCACATGTCTGGTGTCATCTTGTGAAAAGGCGCGTCCCGCGTGATGCCTGCATTGGCGACGACGATGTCGATGGGGCCCAGATCGGCTTCGACCTGTGCGATCCCTGCGGCAGAGGCTTCGTAGTTCCCCACGTCCCACTTGTATGTCTTGATACCTGTTTCCGCGGTGAAGGCCGCGGCCTTTTCGTCGTTGCCCGCATATGTCGCAGCAACTGTGCAGCCTTGTGCTTGCAGCGCCTTAGAGATTGCTTCTCCGATGCCGCGTGAGCCACCAGTAACCAGTGCAACTCGTCCCATTTTCGTTCTCCAGTCTTAGATCCGTTTGGTAATACTGTTATAATTTGCGCAGAGTACGTGCAATATTGTTTCGCGGTGAATTTTTAGAATTATAGAGCTTTTTACTCATAACCTGCGACGTACTCGTAACAAAAAAGGCGCCCCAACCCTTGGGACGCCTTATATTTCATCAGAAACGCATGTTCCTTAATCGCGCTCAACACAGAGCGCGACGCCCATGCCGCCACCGATACACAGGGTGGCCAACCCTTTCTTGGCATCGCGGCGTTTCATTTCAAACAGCAGCGTGTTCAAGACGCGGCAGCCTGATGCGCCGATTGGGTGGCCAATTGCGATCGCGCCGCCGTTGACGTTAACGATTGCAGGATCCCAGCCCATGTCCTTGTTGACGGCGCAGGCCTGTGCGGCGAAGGCTTCGTTTGCTTCGATCAGGTCCAGATCGGCCACGGACCAACCAGCTTTGTCCAGCGCTTTGCGGGACGCATAGATCGGGCCGACGCCCATGACGGATGGGTCAAGACCGGCGGTCGCATAGGATGCGATGCGTGCCAGTGGCTCGATGCCGCGCTTTTCGGCTTCGGCTGCGGACATCATCAATGCTGCAGCTGCACCATCGTTGATGCCAGAGGCGTTGCCTGCGGTGACAGAGCCGCCATCGCGAACAAAGGCCGGACGCAGTTTCTGCATGTTTTCGATGGTCGCGCCATGGCGGATGTATTCATCCTTGTCGACGATGATGTCGCCCTTGCGGGTTTTCACAGTGAAAGGCGTGATTTCGTCGTCGAACTTGCCAGCCTTTTGCGCAGCTTCGGCTTTGTTCTGAGATGCGAGGGCGAATTCGTCCTGCATATCGCGCGAGATCTGCCATTGCTCGGCCACGTTCTCAGCGGTCTGACCCATGTGGTAGCCATTGAAGGCATCCCAAAGGCCGTCGCGGATCATCGAGTCGATGTATTTCATGTCGCCCATTTTGTGACCTGCACGCAGGTGCGCCACATGGGGGGACAGTGTCATATTTTCTTGGCCACCGGCTGCAACGATCGACGCGTCGCCCAGTTGGATATGCTGTGCGGCAAGCGCGACGGCACGAAGGCCCGAGCCACAGACCTGGTTGATGCCCCAGGCAGAGCTTTCTTTCGGAAGACCCGCGTTGATGTGCGCCTGACGTGCTGGGTTCTGGCCCTGACCGGCTGTCAGAACCTGACCAAGAATGGTTTCAGACACTTCTTCTTTGGCGACGCCCGCGCGTTCAACGACGGCTTCGAGGACAGTCGCGCCCAAGTCATGTGCGGCGGTGTTGGCAAAAGACCCACCGAAGGACCCGACAGCGGTGCGGGCGGCGGACGCGATTACGACATTCGTCATGTGATCTCCCTCAAATGCATTCGTCGTTACGGCTGCATGTCATCGATTGTATGGGGTCGATTATGCAGCGCTGCAGCAATTGATTAGCGGATTTGCCGCATTGCGGCAAGCTTCGCGATTTTGGAGGGCGGTTTGGGCGCAATAGGATGGCCGATTTACGCGACAGCCGACTTGCGCACCGGATCCCAAGGTGGCGAGATCGTGGGGGCGCCGATGGCATAGCCTTGCAGGAACGTGAATCCAAGTTTCGCCATGACATGCGCCTCTTGTCGGGTCTCGACCTTGGTGGCGACGCTGCGCATATCCAGACGCGCGGCAATTTGTGCAATCGCGCCCGCCAAGACCTGATTTTCAGAGTCCTGATGGATCTTGGTTGTAAAGCCGCCATCCACTTTGATGACGTCAAAGAACATGTCTTTCAGCAGCTTATAAGACGTCGGCCCAGAGCCATAGTCATCCAG
>NZ_CAXREH010000123.1:0-18476 GCF_964229375.1 Cognatishimia sp. | reverse complement strand
ATCGAGCAGTGAAATTCGTCAGAGGATCCGCGATGGTTTGCATGATGCGAACACGGCAGGTCTGGCCCCTGGGAAGCTCCAGTGCAACCTTGCCATGCTCCCCCAAGAGTTTGCACTGGACTTCCTGCGGTTTTGTCAGCGCAACCCCAAGCCGTGTCCGGTGGTCGGTGTGAGCGAAACGGGCGATCCGATGTTGCCAACCTTGGGGCGTGATATCGACATCCGCACCGATGTGCCTCGGTATCGGGTGTTTCGCGATGGTACGCTCGCCGAGGAGCTGACCGATATTACAGAGCTTTGGACCGACGAACTGGTGACCATCGCCCTGGGCTGTTCTTTCACCTTTGAGAACGCTTTCCAGCGCGAAAGCATTCCTGTGCGCCACATCGAATCCGGACGCAATGTCCCGATGTATCGCACCAACATCGACCTCGTGCCGGCAGGGCCGTTTAAAGGCCAGATGGTTGTCTCTATGCGGCCGCTTGCTGAACGGTTCATCGAAGATGCCATCGCGATCAGCGCGCGCTTTCCGCAGGCTCATGGCGCGCCGATTGCCATTGGAGACCCTGCCGCTATCGGGGTCTCGGATGTTCACACCCCTGACTATGGCGATCCGGTAGAGATCAAAGAGGGCGAAGTTCCAGTTTTCTGGGCCTGCGGCGTGACACCTCAGAACGTCATTCAGACCGCAAGGCCGCCGATTTGTATCACGCATGCCCCGGGGCACATGCTGATCACAGACGTCGCCGAAGACGCCGAAACCACAATTTTTAAAGACCCAACCCAACACGGAGAGAACCAATGAAAAAACTGACGACAGCAATGGGCGCGCTTGCCTTTATGGCGACATCCGCCGTGGCCGATGGACCGGTTGTCCTGAACGCCGTTGGCACCTGGTCCAGCTTGACTAACTTCCAGAAACACGAAGAGCCGTTCTTCAATCAGCGCCTGAACAAAGCCTCTGGCGGTGAGATCGTAGGCAAGATCCAATCCCAATCTGGTCTTGGCCTCAAAGGGTTCGAGATCATGCGCCTCGTGAAAAACGGCGTCTTTGATTTCGCCTTCGGCCTGCCGGGCTATGTGGCCGCAGAGAACGCGATCTTTGAAGGCGCGGATCTGTCCTCTCTGACACAGGACATCGAGACACAGCGCAAAGTGTCTGACGCTTACTTCGACACGCTGCATGACGCTTTTGCAGAGATCTACAACGCGAAACTTCTGATGCTCTATCCGTTCCCAAGCCAGACCTTGTGGTGCAATGGCGAAGTCAACGGCATCGCGGATCTGGATGGCAAAAAAATCCGCGTCTACTCCACCACTTTGGGTGACTTCGTAGAAGGCGTTGGCGGCACGTCTGTGACCGTGGCCTTCTCGGAAGTGATCCCAGCGCTTGAAAAAGGCGTCGTAGATTGCGCAATCACAGGCACCATGTCGGCTTACACTGCGAAATGGAACCAGGTGGCAACCCATGCGTACACACTGCGCGTCGGCTGGGGCCTCGCATTTGGCGCGATGAACATGGAGAAGTGGAACAGCCTATCTGCAGATCAGCAAGCTTTGCTGCAAACCGAGATCGCCGCACTGACTGACGCGATGTGGGCTGAAACTGCGACTGAGGATGATGTTGCGATTTCCTGTATCACCGGTGGTGCCTGTGAGGTCGGTGAAGCGGGTTCCATGGTTCTGGTTGAGCCGTCTGCCGAAGACCTCGCCGCGCGGGACAAGATCGCAACGGATGTTGTTCTGGCACGTTGGGCAGAGCGTTGCGGCGCGGACTGTGCTGCAAATTGGAACGAGACAGTTGGCCCGATCCTTGGTCTGACTGCGGCGGCCAAATAACTCTTTCCTAAAATGACAGAGGGGCGGGTAGACTCTGCCTGCCCCTCAGTAACTGACGTATAGGTCCAGAAAAATGTTAGACGCTCTCTTCAACGGTGCCCGTAAATGCAGCCTTTGGCTGACGTGGTTGGGTGGCATACTGATTGTGCTTTCCGCCTTCCTCGTCACGCTCGAAGTGTTTCTGCGCAAGGCGTTCAATGTGTCTCTTGGTGGTGCCGATGAGATTTCGGGTTATGCCTTTGGCGTTGCCACAGCTTTGGCGCTGTCTTTTGCATTGTTCGAGCGCGCGCATATCCGGGTAGATGCCTTGCTGGGCACAATTCCCAAAGTGCTGCATCCCTATATCAACCTGATGGGCCTGCTGCTATTGACCGGTTTCGCGCTGGTCGTTGTGGTCATGGTCTGGGGCATGGTCGGTGACACTCTGGACAACGGCTCTCGGTCGATCACGCCGATGCGTGTCCCCCTCGCGATCCCGCAAATTCCCTGGCTGCTTGGGTGGATGTTCTTTGTCTTTTCAGGCGTTCTGATCGCTTTGGTCGCCATCCGTCAACACTTCCGTGGCGACGAGGCAGGCGTGCAAAACCTGATCGGCGTCAAATCCCTGGACGAACAAATCGAAGACGAGACTGTATAAGCCATGTTGATCAAAACACTCCTTATTCTGCTGGCATTGATCGGCCTCGCCGTTCCGATTGCAGCTTCGCTTGGCTGGCTTGGCCTGATCCTGCAATGGACCGACAGCCCGATGCCGCTACACCGCGCGATTTCGGACATGGCGTGGCAGACAAGCACTGACTTCCTGCTGGTCGCGATCCCGATGTTTGTGATGATGGGCGAAGTTCTTTTGAGGGCCGGGATCACCGAGCGCATGTATGATGGCATCGTCAAATGGCTGGGCTGGCTGCCGGGCGGGTTGATGCACTCTAATATCGGATCTTCCGCGCTTTTCGCGGCGACCTCCGGCTCTTCTGTGGCCACGGCTGCGACCATCGGCACTGTCGCAGTCCCACAGATCAAGAAACGCGGCTATAACGAGCGCCTGTTCCTGGGCACAGTTGCGGCAGGGGGCACCTTGGGAATCCTGATCCCGCCGTCGATCAACCTGATCCTGTATGGGCTGCTTACTAACACATCTGTCCCTGAACTCTATCTCGCAGGCTTCGTACCAGGCTTCCTATTGGCCGCGCTCTTTATGGCCACAGTTGTCGTCGCTTGTATGATCAAACCTGAATGGGGCGGGGAACAACTGCGCCACACATGGGCAGAACGTTTACGTGCGCTGCCGGCTTTGATCCCACCGCTTGGTATCTTTATGGTGGTCGTTGGCTCGATCTATGCAGGGCTTGCGACACCGACTGAGGCAGCAGCGCTTGGGGTCGTGGCGTCGATGGTCCTCGCAACCGTGAATGGCAAAATGTCGATCGACATGATGCGCCAAGCGATCGAAGGCACGATGCGCACGACCGCCATGATCATGCTGATCATAATTGCGGCTGTGTTCCTGAACTTCGTGCTTTCGATCATCGGCCTGACCCAAGCGCTCACCGACTTTGTCACGGGCCTCGGCTGGAGCCCAATGCAGACGATGCTGATGATTGTCGCGGTGCTGATCCTGATCGGCTGTTTCATGGAGACGCTGTCGATGCTTTTGACCATGGCTCCGCTGATCACGCCGATTGTCGTGGCGCTGGGCTTTGATCCCGTGTGGTTTGGCATCCTGTTGATGGTGCTCTTGGAAACCGCGCTGATCACGCCGCCGATTGGTATCAACCTTTATGTGGTGCAGGGCATTCGCAAAGGTGGACCCATGATCGACGTGATCCGCGGCGCGATCCCCTTCGTTGTCACCATGTTCGTCATGCTTGCGCTGTTGCTGGTCTTCCCACAACTCGCACTGTGGTTGCCGTCTCTGGTCTACTAAGACCAGAGCACACCACCACCCAAACCTAATTGAAAGACTGCAGGCGCGGCCTGCAAACAGAGGAGCTTTATCTATGTGGCAGTTTTGGGTCGATCGCGGTGGCACCTTCACCGACATCGTTGCGAAATCCCCATCAGGAGAGCTGAAGACACATAAACTTCTGTCCGAAAACCCTGAGGTTTACAAAGACGCAGCCGTGCATGGGATCCGCGAATTGCTGGAACTTGCGCCGGATCAACCGGTGCCCGAAGGCCTCATCGATGCGGTCAAGATGGGCACAACAGTTGCGACAAACGCGCTGTTGGAACGCAAGGGCGACCGGACTGTCCTATTCATCACCAAGGGTATGAAAGATCTGTTGCGGATAGGGTATCAAAACCGCCCCAAACTCTTTGATCTGAATATCGAGTTGCCAGAGCTGCTTTATGAAAACGTGATCGAAGTCGAAGAACGTGTGGACGCGAATGGCAATATCATCGCGGTTATGGATACCGCCGCAGCGCGCAAGGCACTCTCTAAGGCTTACGGGCAAGGCTACCGCTCTATCGCGATTGCTTTGATGCACAGCTACAAGTTCCCGGATCACGAAAAACAGCTGGGCGAGATGGCTGCGCAATCTGGCTTTAGTCAGATTTCTCTCAGCCACGAGGTTAGCCCTTTGATCAAACTCGTCGGGCGCGGGGATACGGCTGTCGTTGACGCCTATCTGTCTCCGATCCTGCGCCGATACGTAGATCAGGTCGCCAGCGCGCTTGGGGCGCACACGGGTGGCTGTGAGCGCCTCATGTTCATGCAATCCAACGGAGGCCTCACCGACGCACGGCTATTCCACGGGCGCGACGCAATCCTTTCGGGGCCTGCTGGCGGCGTCGTAGGCATGGTGCGTTCGGCGGCTGAGCTGGGGTTTGATAAACTGATTGGCTTTGACATGGGCGGCACTTCGACTGACGTCTGCCACTACGCGGGCGAGTTTGAGCGGTCGTTTGACACGGAAGTCGCGGGCGTGCGCATGCGCGCTCCGATGATGTCTATCCATACGGTTGCGGCCGGGGGCGGTTCCATCCTGTCTTATCGCGACGGGCGGATGCAAGTTGGCCCCGAAAGCGCAGGCGCGAACCCGGGTCCTGCCGCCTATCGGCGTGGGGGCGATCTTACGGTCACTGATTGCAATGTGCTCTTGGGCAAACTGAACCCGGATCACTTCCCGCATGTCTTTGGTCCCAACGCGGATCAGCCCTTGGACAAAGACATCGTGCGCCAAAAATTCCAAGCGCTGGCGGATGAAATCGGCGACGGTAAAACACCTGAAGAACTGGCCGAGGGGTTCCTGCGGATTGCAGTTGAAAACATGGCAAACGCGATCAAAAAGATCAGCGTTCAGCGTGGCTATGACGTCACTAAGTACACTATGAACTGCTTTGGTGGCGCAGGTGGTCAACATGCCTGCCTTGTGGCTGACGCGCTGGGCATGGAGAGTATCTTTATCCATCCATTTGCAGGCGTTCTGTCGGCCTTCGGCATGGGGCTTGCCGACGTACGCGCCATGCGTGAGCAACAGTTTGAACAGCCTCTGGACGATGCGACTGCTGGTAAGGCCTTGGATAGTATTGTGAAATCGGCGCGAGAGGAAGTTGTGGGGCAGGGGATTGAACCCTACGACATAGTCGTCCTTAAACGCGCCCAAATTCGTCCGCGCGATGCACAACAAAGCCTGGAAGTTCCCTTCGGCACGCCTCAGGCTATGGAGAGCGATTTTGTTGCCGCGCACCAGAAGCAATTTGGATTTGTCCCCGATACCAGCGATCTGATCATCGACGTATTGGTCGCAGAGGCTATAGGGCAAACCGGTGAGAGCGTGAATCTTGCCGACCCAGACGGGCAAGTGATTTCTCAGGCGAATGTGCCCGTATGCTTTGAAAGGCAATGGGGCAACGTGCCTCTGATCGACCGCATGAGCCTCGAAATTGGCCAATCAGTCTGCGGCCCTGCGATTTTGACAGAGCCGACTGGCACCAATGTCGTAGAGCCTGGATGGCGCGCAACGGTGGCCAAAGGCGGAAACTTGCTGCTGGAACGGATCGTTCCGCTTAAGCGTCAAGAAGCCATTGGCACCAAAGTTGACCCAGTGATGTTGGAGGTCTTTAACAACCTCTTCATGTCCATTGCCGAACAAATGGGCGCGACTTTGGCCAACACGGCTTATTCCGTGAATATCAAAGAACGGTTGGATTTTTCCTGCGCGATTTTCGATCAGAACGGAGATCTGGTGGCAAACGCGCCGCATGTGCCAGTGCATCTGGGCTCCATGTCTGAAAGTGTGCGCACAATTCTGCGGGCCAATCAGGGTAAGATCCGTCCGGGCGATGTGTTCATGATGAACAACCCGTTTAACGGCGGCACCCACTTGCCAGACGTAACGGTCATCACGCCAGTGTTTGATGAGGCGGGACAAGACATTCTTTTTACCGTCGCCTCGCGTGGCCACCATGCAGACATCGGCGGCAAGACTCCCGGCTCCGCGCCACCCGACAGTCGTACCATCGAAGACGAAGGGGTCGTGATTGAAAACTTCCTTTTGGTCGATCAGGGACGTTTGCGAGACGCCGAGACCCGCGCCCTGCTTGGGTCTGGAAAATACCCTTGTCGCAATATCGATCAAAACATTGCGGATCTGGCGGCCCAGATCGCGGCCAACGCAACCGGTGTTACCGAACTGCAAAAGATCGCGCGGCAATTCGGGGTCACAACCGTCCATGCGTATATGGGTCATGTGCAGGACAATGCCGAGGAAAGCGTGCGTCGCGTGTTGGATGTTCTTAAGGACGGCAAGTTTAGCTACCCGATGGACAGCGGTGCGTCGATCAATGTGAAGATACGAATAAACAAAGAAAGCCGGTCTGCAACGATTGATTTCACTGGGACGTCTGAGCAAAGCCCTTTCAACTACAATGCGCCTCTGGCGATTTGCCGAGCTGTTGTTTTGTATGTGTTTAGAACACTCGTTGGCCGAGACATTCCAATGAACGAAGGGTGTCTCAAACCCCTCGAACTGATCGTTCCCGAAGGGTCGATGATCAATCCGAAATCTCCTGCTGCGGTCATTTCAGGAAACACCGAGGTCAGCCAATCGATTGCCGATACGCTCTATGGTGCGCTCGGGGTGATTGCCGGCAGTCAGGGCACGATGAACAACTTCGTTTACGGGAATGACACCTATCAGAACTATGAGACCATTTGCGGCGGCACCGGCGCGGGCGACGGTTATAATGGCACCAGCGCGGTCCACAGCCATATGACCAACACGCGGATGACAGATCCCGAGGTTCTGGAGTCCCGTTTTCCTGTTCGCGTTGATGAGTTTTCAATTCGTCGAGGGTCAGGTGGTTCCGGTCGGTATTTAGGTGGCGATGGCATCGTTCGTAGGCTCACATTCAATGAGGCGATGACCGTAACAACTCTGAGCTCTCACAGGATAATTCCGCCCCACGGAACATGTGAAGGCGGGGCCGGTTTGACTGGTGAAAACTCGGTTCATCGTGCAAATGGGGCAATCGAGACGCTTGAAGGCAACGACCAAGTAGAGGTCCATGTCGGCGACACTTTTGTTATGAAAACCCCGGGCGGCGGAGGTTTTGGGAGCCGAACTACCTAGTTTTCTCCATGAACCACTTTCGCGTCGGATGATTGTGATATGACCGATTTCCAGTTTGTTAAACGCGTGTTTGAAATCGGTAGAGAAACGTCCTTTGGCTCTTTCTGCAGTCTTCGGACACCAGAAAACCGTAGAGTCCTGCGAATAGCCGCGTTGCGACTTCAGATGCAGCAAGCTTAGCTTATGTAATCCTTAGCATTAAGCTCTTAAAGAATGAGCTTGGTACAATGAAATTGAAGTTCGCAGCGTTGCAAAATAGCCTAGAAAAGTGTTTGCAAATCCAGGGGCACCTCAAAGACTGGGTGCCCCCTAGCCAAGCTTGGCAAAGTGAGAATCAAGTCAATTGGATAACGCTCATACCAGCGTCCAGTGCAGCTCGGACGCCTTGCGGTGAATCCTCAACGACTAGGACGTTGCTGCGCACCTGCCTTAGGTGGTCCGCAGCCAACAAGAACATTTCGGGCGAGGGTTTGGGCGCGACACGATCCGAAATGCTCACCAGATGAGAGAAAATCTTCCTCACGCCCGTGGTTCTAAGCGAAACCTCGGCAACTTCTCGCTCTGCATTTGTCGCGACAGCTAACGAGATGCCTCGCTGGTTCAGGTCGCGTGCAAACCCGAGAACACCGATTTTGGGCTGCACCATTTTGGCAAACTTGCTAAAGCTCTCGATGCTTATCTTTGAGGCACGATCAATATCAAAGTCTGACTGAATAGAGTCCTGAAACTCCAACAGGAGGTTTGTGCGATCCAAGCCAGTGCGTTCTCGATACCATTCCTCAGCCATTTCCACCCCTTGTTCTCTCGCAGCCGCCTGCATGGAATTCAAGTGTGCTGCCGAACTTTCAACCAACGTTCCATCACAATCGAAAATGACGGCGGAAAATCCCTCTGTTTCGATGAATTCTATCCAACGCTCAGAGGTAATGTCGCTAGACACACCCCGATGATGAACGATCGAACTCAGGACCTCAGTGTGTTCGTTAAGCAGAGACAAGGCGGGCGTCCGTCTCGCTGATGCCGATTGAAACGCTATCACCTTGAGCGAATGAATTTGCTTGCACAGGCGAAATCACGAACAGCGATCCAACGGCCGTCTCGACGGTGTATTGAATCTCCTTACCCAGATAAGCAGCGTAGCTGATCTCGCCAGACAGACCTGGCTGATCCGGCGCGGCTATCTTCAATGCGTGAGGGCGCAGAACCAACCGAGCGGGCCCTTTTGAGACAGCGTCACTTGGGATCGACAGGCGTTGCCCGTTCATTATTACCGTCGCGCTGCCTTGTGCACTGCTCTCGATGTCACATGGCACGAGATTTGCGTCTCCGATGAAATCAGCAATGAAGGCCGAAGACGGAGCCTCGTAGAGGTCGCTGGGCGTACCGATCTGCGCAATCTCGGCTTTGTTCATGACAATGATGCTGTCGGAAACCGCCATGGCCTCTTCTTGGTCATGGGTCACGTAGACAGCCGTCAGACCAAGCCGCTGTTGGATCTGTCGGATTTCTTCGCGCACATGGCGGCGCAGTTTTGCATCCAGATTTGACAGAGGCTCATCCAGCAACAGAACCTCGGGCTCCAGAACAATGGCGCGCGCCACGGCAACGCGTTGCTGCTGCCCGCCCGAAAGTTCACTGGGTAAACGATCACCAAAACCTGCCAGCCCCACAAGCTCCAGCCCTTCCTCGGCTTTCTCTGCGGCCTCTGCCTTGGGCACGGCCTTCACAGTCAACCCATAGGCCACGTTTTCGCGCACGGTCATATGCGGAAAGAGGGCATAGGACTGAAAAACCATCGAGACCTTACGATAGGTTGCGGTCAAATGGGTCACGTCCTCGCCGCCAATATGGATGCGGCCTTCAGTTGCCATCTCAAGGCCTGCAATCAGCCGTAGGGTCGTGGTCTTGCCGCACCCGCTTGGACCCAAAAGGGTGACGAGCTTGCCCGGATCAATTGACAGGTCGAGCTTTTTTAACGCGGTGACCGCTCCGTATTTCTTAACCACGCCCTCAAAGCGCACGGAGCCTGTTTGTGTAGTGTTCATGTTGTTGTTCCTCGCGGTTATGCGGGTTTTTGGATACGATCAGAGCGGCGCAAACGGCGGGTTCCGACCAGAAGTTGCAGGATGAGAATGGCGGCAAGCATCGTGATGATCAGGACGGCGGAATAGGCAATCGCGATGCCGAACTCGCCGTTCTCGACACGTCCCACGATGAAAGAGGTCGCCATATTGTGCTTGGCACTGACCAAAAAGATCACAGCACTCACAGAGGTGATGGCGCGCACAAAGCTATAGGTCAGCGCAGCCAGGATCGCAGGCCCCATAAGCGGCAGGATCACGCGACGAACCGTTGTAAAGCTGTTGGCTCCAAGGGTGATCGAGGCCTCATCCAAGCTTTTGTCCAGCTGACTCATGGCAGCGATGCCGCCGCGCACGCCGACGGGCATGTTGCGGAACACAAAGACGATGATCAGGATGATAGAAGTCCCCGTCAGCTCAATCGGTGGGAAGTTAAACGCCATGATATAGCTGACGCCGATGACTGTACCCGGGATCGCAAAGCTGAGCATGGTCGAGAACTCGAAAGCGTCTTTGCCGACAAATTTCTGGCGCACCAAAAGATAGGCGGTTGAAAGCCCGACCAAAGCCGTCAGAGGAGCTGCAACAGATGAGATCGTGAGCGTGGTGAAATAGCTATCCCAGGCAACACCCGAAAAACGTCCGTTTGTGAAATCGATCCCAAAGGCCCTGATGTAGTGATCAAAGGTGAAGCTGTGATTGTAGCCCCAGAGTTTCACGAAACTGCCAAAGACGATCATCGAATAAACCACCACGGTCAGCGCCGCCCATGGAATAGCCGTGGCATAACAGACCACGCGCAGCACCGGGTTCAGGCGCGCGTTCTGGCCGCTGTCTGCCTTGCCTGTGATCGTGGCATAGGATTTTTTGCCCAGCCAAATTCGTTGCGCCATAAAGGCCGTCAATGTCAGCGAGAGCAGAGCTATTGCAAGGATTGCTGCTTTTGCCGGGTCAGCAACCGCGCCGACAATGGCGAAATAGATCTCGGTCGACAGAACCGAATAGCCGCCGCCCAGAACCAATGGATTGCCAAAGTCCGCAAGGCTCTCGATGAAACCTAAAAGGAACGCATTCGCAAGCCCCGGGCGCATCAGGGGTAAAGAGACAAATCGGAAGGTCTGCCAACGATCAGCGTCCAGAGTTTGCGAGGCTTCTTCCATCGATGGGCTCACGCCCTGTACAACACCGATCAAGACTAGGAAGGCGATGGGCGTAAAGGACAGCATCTGAGCGAAATAGATACCCCAGAAACCATAGAGCCAACGTGTCTGCTCCCAACCCAAGAGGTCCGCAAAGAACTCTGTCACGGTGCCTGCGCGACCAAAGAGCAGGATAAGCGCGAGGCCGATCACAAAGGGCGGCGTGATGATCGGGAGGACGGTAAGAACGCGCAACAGGCGTTTGGCGCGAAAGTCAGTCCGGGTAAAGATCAGCGCGAAGGACAGGCCCAATAGTGTTGTGCCAGCACCGGTCATGACGCCCAGAAACAGGGAATTGATCCCAACGCCACAGGACCGCCCACCAATAAGACACCCAAGCCCCCAAATATCACTGCTGAAAAACCGGGGGAAAAACTCGGTCAGAGAGTAGCCGCCGTCGACCTCGAAGGCGCGCACAAGGATGTGTATGACGGGGAAAAACACAAAAATCGCGACAAGAGCGACGATCAGGCCAATGGTGCTGACCACAAAGGAGTCGCCTTGCCCCTTACCCGATTGAGAGATTGAGATTGTGGCAACGAAAAGCAGTGCCAGCGCGCAGATGCCTGCCCCCGCGCCCATCCCGGGTTGACCCGCCATGGCGATCTCGGACGTCAAAAGGCTCTCAAAAACACGTGGACCTGCTCGCACAATGATCAGGCCCTGCAAGGCAATCAACGCCAAGCCTGCAATAGCGGTGGCCAACATCAAACGCGCGCGTTTGACCGGTTCGGGAATTGTGAAATGCAGGATCAAAGCGCCCATCAAAGCCAGGCCCGCAGGTGCCAACCACCATTGCCCGGAAAGGGATGCAAAAAGCCCGGTTGAGGCCACGCCATCGCTGATCCAGGACGCCTCAAGCAGGCCATCCTCGGTCATATGCCAAGGCAAAAGAATGAAACTGGCAAGCCCGATGGCCAGCCAAATCAGGACTGTGTTTTTCATAAGTCTGTCCGTGTAAGTAGGGGGATGCCCCGCAAAGACGGGGCATCCGTGTCAGTCTGATCTGGGATGCAGATCAGTCGACAGGGAGGTGCTTATTGTTGCGGGTTCGGATCGCCAACTTCCGCGTCCCAACGCGCTAAAAGCCGCGCACGGGTTTCGCTTGAGCCATAGGTCGCAAAGTCATAGTCAATCAGCTTGATCGACGCGAGATCAGGCGATTCCGGCGCCACTTGCGCGTTGGAATTGGACGGAACCTGAAATGAACCGGTTTCAGGCGCACGGGACTGAATGTCTGCGCGCAAGGCGAACTCAACCCACTTCTTTGCGCCGTCCGCATTTCGGGCACCATTGATGACCGAGACCGCTCCGACCTCATAGCCGGTGCCCTCACACGGAGCGACGATCTTCAACGGGAAGCCTTTGGACGCCAGTTTTACCATGTCGTGCATAAACCCGATGGACACGCCAGTTTCCCCGCGTGCCGCCGCCTTGGAAGGTGCGGAGCCGGATTTGGTGTAAGAGTTCACGTTTTTGCCGACAGCTGCGAGTTTCACCATCGCTTCATCTTCGCCAAAGAGCTGTACAAACGTGGCGAGTTCCGTATAGGCCGTGCCCGAGCTATTGGGGTTCGCAACCTGAATTTCCCCGGCAAAGCGACCGTCCTCCAGATCCGCCCAGCATTCCGGTGGCGTGATGTTTTTCTCAGACAGAATGTCAGCGTTATAGGCAATGCCAAGCGCACCTGCGTAAATGCCTACGGTCTTGCCGTCAGAGATCTTGGACATGTTCTGAGCCCAGCCCAACAGCTCACTGGTGTCGACGCCAGAGGCCTGTGTCAGCCCTTCTTCGGCTGCAATCAGATGCGGGTCCCCTGTGCCACCCCACCAGACATCAATCTTTGGATTGCCTGCCTCTGCGCGTACCTGCGCCAGCGTTTCGCCGGTGGACTTGCGCACCATCAGAACATCAGTGTTAGGGTTCTCGGCTTCAAAAGCTGCAACCATCAGATCGCACCAGTCTTGCTCCGCGCTACACACAACGCTCAGCTCATCGGCAAATGCAGATGTGCCCGCCGCCATCATGGCCGCCACAGAGATCATTCCTAGTTTTCTCATCTTTTCCTCCCATTAGGTTTTGGCACCACGGGGGTGCTGACTTTGTCCTAGGAGTTGGTTTCAGACAGGGACACCAAAGCTCGATAAATAGAATTACATATCGGCGGGCCGATGGTTAACAGTGTTAAATTTGGCCTTTTGAGGTGTAACAATTGAAACACAAGCCTTAATACGGCTGTGCAAACTTCGTGCTATAAGACCGGTGCGAGGGAGGAAGACGTGACGCGGCCAAAGATTGGAATTGTGGATGACGAGGCGTCGATGCGCGACGCCTTAGTGGCTCTTTTGTCTGAAAACCATTTTGACCCTGTGCCTATGGCCGGCATCGCCGATTACCAAGACAACATCGATCAAACTGCCCTTGATTTGGTGCTTATTGACCTCCAGCTAAAGGGCGAAAGTGGACTGACCCTCGCCATGGATATCAGGCGCGCGGGCGATGTGCCGATTGTCATGTTGACCGGACGGGGCGATGAAACGGACAAGATTGTCGGTTTAGAAGTCGGCGCGGACGACTATGTTTTGAAACCGTTCAACCCCCGTGAATTGGTCGCCCGTATTCGCGCTGTGCTGCGCCGGACGGGCAAACCGGTTGCAGCTCTCTCGACCACACCGGATCAGGACCGGATAACCTTTGGGCGTCTTGTGGTGGATCAAAAACAACGCATTCTAATGGATGACCAGGACGACGAGATTTCACTTACAAACGCCGAGTATCGTCTGCTGGACTACTTCCTAAGTCGCCCAAATGAGGTCATCCCTCGCGTTGACCTTCTGGCTGAACTCGGCAGCGATTTGACGAAATATGTGGACCGGACGGTGGATGTTCTTATCCTCAGACTCAGGCGTAAGATAGAGAAGAACCCTTCCAAGCCCGAGCACCTGCAGACCCGGCGTGGGCAGGGTTATATCTTTGTGACCGACACCCAGCGGAGCACAAACTGATGCAAGTTTTGCCGCGCTCGGTACGGGGTCGTTTGTGGGCGGCTCTAGCGCTGTTGTCCTTGGCGATTGTGTGCATCAGCGTTTTGACCTGGATTGCACTGCTGCGCGTTGATGAACGTTTGCAAGAATTACACCGCCAGTCGCTCAGTCAGGTGGCGCAGGCAATTGACCTGTCCAAGCGCGCGTCAGATTTAGCGACAACTGCACCCTACTTGCTGAACCAGAGATCCAATTTTCTCGTCGAACAAGAGGGTGAGAAGCTTTTGGATGTTTTGGCAACTGTGCGCTCAGAATGGCCGTTAACGGACGATGACCAACAGCGAAATGAGCTGATCACGCTCACCTTGGAACTAGAAACCGGCATCCGAGATTTGGTCAAAGCGTCTCAATCCCTTGACCGCGTGCAGTCACTCGTCCGGGCAGGCGTTGCGGAATTAGGCGGTTTGCGCGAATTGGTTACACTGCGCGTCGAAGACCTTTCGATTTCCACCGAAGAGAGGCTCACATGGTGGACGCTGCAAAGCATGAACGCCGATGCATTAAACGCGGCTTATGCTGATAATCTCATCGGCGTTGGTGAAGAGAGGCGACATTTTCAGCGACAGCGCAAATTTGCTTTGGCCGCGACCAAGACCCAGCCACAGACGGATTATTTGAATAGTCTTGATGCCCTGGTTTGGGGGGGCGACGGCATATTTGAACTTCGGCGCATCGAACTCGGTTTGAATTTAAATGCTCAAAATGCACTTTTCCGCATTCGGCGGGAGGCAAACAGCGTAAATGAACTCGCAGGGAACTTTGCCAAACGCGCCGAAGGGGTGTTAACCGCGGAACGAAGTTCTTCGTCCAACACGATTCAGGTTGCTCGGTTCTCAGTCGCTGCCATTAGTCTGGCAGCACTTGCGCTGGCGCTCATCGCTGCACTGTATGTGTCGCGGTATGTCGCCTTCAACGTCGGCCGCGTGTCTGAAGCCATGGTTCGCTTAGCAAATGGAGATCGAAGCAGCGTTCTGCCACGCAGGTTAAGTGGTGATGACGAAATCGCTGATTTGTTTAGATCTTTCAGAAGTTTTCGCGCAAATGCGTTACGCCTTGATCGCTCAAATAAGTTGTTGGACCAGCGCAATGCACTGTTTGAAAAAGTGTTCGAGAATATCACCGACGGTCTTGCTATCACAGATGCGTCAGGCAGACTTACCGCCGCCAATCCAGCGTTTGAAAAAATACTATCTGTGTCAAGAATGGATGGGTCGTTTGTCGATTGGCTTTACCAATCCGATTTTGGGCAGTCTGCCAAAGCCGTGCAATTGAGCGTTCAGCATCGCGGGCATCTGGAAATCAAATCCGATGCGGGCCAGATTCTTGAAATCCGTGCAAGCCGCTTACCCGATGAAGGGCGTGTTTGGTTGATTTCGGATGTCACCGAATTGCGTAAGATCGCCGAACGCGTCGCGCAAATCGATCGGATTGAGTTGCTTGGAAAACTGGCCGGCGATACTGCCCATGATTTTGGCAATATCCTGTCTGCAATTAAAACCCACGCACATCTCTTAGATTCGAGTGTAGAAGTGGAAACCGGCAATATCGCGGCAATAAGAAACGCAGTTGACTATGGCGCATCGTTGACCGATCGCCTTCTAGCTTTCGCACGCCAACAACCGCTTTCGCCAGAGGTCTTTGACCTGAATACTCTTGTCGGAGGCATGGTTGAACTGGTCGAGATCGGCTTAAAGCCAGGGGTATCACTGCGTGTTTTCCCCGCAGAAAACCCACTCTATGTTCAAGCCGATCCGGGGCAACTTGAGTCCGCGATCTCGAACCTCACTTTAAACAGCAACAATGCAATTTCAAATGTCGGCGACATAAACATTTGTCTGTCTCAAACACCTGAAGGCTATGCTCAGATAATGGTCAAAGACACAGGCGCTGGAATGACCAAGGCTGTACAATCCAAGGCCATCGAACCCTTTTACACAACGCGAGCAGACCAAGGTGGCACAGGTCTAGGGCTGTCCATTGTCTATGGGTTTATGAACCAAAGTGGTGGCAAATTGGGGATCAAGAGCCGGGTAGGAGAGGGAACAAATGTGATCCTTTCGTTGCCTCTTGCTCGTGACTTTGATGACTTAGTAAACTTCCAGACTAATCAGCGCGCATTGCTGGTTGATGACAATCCAACGGACAGAGAAGCTACTGCCAAAGTGCTCGAGAGCCTCGGTTTGCAAGTGAATATTTGTGCCTCGGCGGGCGACGCGATACGAGCGATGAACCGAGATCAATTCGAAATTGTTGTAAGTGATTTTGATCTCGGTGGGCAATTTGATGGTGTATGCGTCCTTAAACATGCTCAAAGTCTGTCTCCTAAAGCACGTCGAATCTTGATAAGCGGTAAGTCCTCTTTAAGTGACTTTCCCGATCTGGATGCAGTTTTCGCCGAGAAACCTATAACACCTTCCAAGATACTTGCAGCGCTGCAAAGAAACACTGCTGAAGTCTAACTATGTATCTTTGAGGAGCGCTGATTTTCTGTTCCAACAACAAGCAAAATCTTGCCCAACAAACGTTTTCCGGGGCGATTTGTACTCACCTGTCGCAACGGTCAGTTTTGTCTTACAGAACCGACTTTTTTAACAACGAGACCTAAAATCTGCATCGTGTGTTCGGATCGGAGAGCCGCAGCGCAGCGTATGATTGCTTGGACTAACGTTAGCTTTGGTCCGATATTTGAAGCAAAAGCTAAGTCCCTGCCTGCAAGAGCGGCTTTATGGCAATCAATTCCTTGCTCAGGAAATCTATGAAGCGGCGTACGCGCACCGTCCGGCGCAATTCCGAGTGAAACAGCAGCCATAAACTACGATCCAGAATAGGCTTCACACCAGGGACTGGCACCAATTCGTGTAGGCTGCTACGTCTATAAAATCGCCTCTACTTAATACGTTTGGTGGGTTGACGGATTTCAACGACCTTATTTTCCGATTTCGAGAGATATGGTCAAGAACTACACAGAGTTCTAAATTTTGACTCAGTTCGCTAGGGGGTGAGAGAACCTCAGTCACAGGCAACAACAACAACCACAACCTTCACGACACAAATCAATACTACTTCCGAATGTAGTGGGGAGCGAATTACCCCCGTGCTCAGACTTTGAGGGAAGGACCCTAAACGGCCCAAAGCTGCCATTGCTTAATCAATTTTCATGCTGCGGTGCGGGCCGTCAGACCGGACACTCGAAAACCCACTTCTATTCTTTGTGGTGCGAAAGCCGTGGTGCACCAATTTACGTTTTTCGCAACATGGGTTGAAGCGACATGTAGGTCAACGAACGCCAAAGCCACTCGAGTGGTCCAAACCGATATCTGCTCAGCCATAGCGGCGCGATGAAAAGCTGCAGGATCCAAACCCCGATAACGATGAGCACCTGCACCCAGCGTTCGACAGAACCGAAGTAGCCAAGACCAAACCCGTAAAAGATGAGCGTACAGATCAACGATTGCAGGATGTAGTTAGTGAAAGCCGTTCGGCCGACCGCCGCTAGACGTATTTGTAAAGCCGAAAACCACGTTCCCTGAACAATCCGCATAACGATACCGGTGTAGGCCAACGCCATGGCTATACTGCCAACGTAATTATATGCGATCCCCATACCCAGTTGACCAAAAAGCGGATCATAGTTGTGTTCCGTCAGTTTCAACACGCTCAGTGTAACAAGCGTCAGCCCGATTCCTAGGCCAAGAATGGCAAGTGTCGTATAAAAGCGCGAAGAACGTTGGCCGGACAAAACACCGATCTTGAACAGTGCCATTCCGATCATCATTAGGCCACTAGCCCGCCAGATCAGGAAGCCCGGTAGTGCGGCGAAGTGCATTCCAAGTGCCGATGGGATCCGTTGTAACAACGCGTCGGTCCAAGTGCCTCGGTAGGCTTCGACCTCGGCTATGATCTCATCTGGGGTGTATACAAAGTCATCCGCGATCTCTTGGATGAAATCAGGTGGGGCAAAAGTTAGCAACAGATTGATTAGCAATGGGACACTCAGCACGATGCACCCAAAAACAACCAGCCAAAAAGCGCGCAGGTTCCGAAACCAGTAAAGCAAGAATGCCGCAATTGCATAGGTTACAAGAATGTCCCCGTACCAGATCAAATAGGCATGGATCAGACCGAATAACAGCAACCAGAAATTTCGGCTAAAATGATGCGCAAGTGTCGGCAATCCTTTTTCCTGGCGACCGGCTGTCACAAGCACGATCCCCGCGCCAAACAAAATTGAAAACAACGCCATGAACTTCATATCAGCAAGAGCATGACTTATCGCCCAAACCCACCAGTTGATACCTGATAGATCGCCATGTTGAGACGGGTCGAAGTAGGCCGCCTCGACCATCGCAAAGCTCTGAATGTTCATCAGCAGGATGCCTAAAAGGGCAAAGCCACGCAGCACATCGATGCTTTCGATCCGGTCTCGAGCGCGGATTGGTGAAGCAACTCCAGTCACAATGGCCTCCTAGTTTGTAGATTGTTTGCTTTAGCTTTGAATGGCTTATAACAGTACATACGCTGCGACAAACTTTTCAAAGGCCATCAGTTTTTACTGTCTCGACATTCGGCCCACAGCCGACATTGAAGGTAGATTTAGCCGACGTCTGCTTTGAGCCCATGCTCCCGCGTTTCTGCAGCGCTGCGAATGTCTGCCAATCAGTTAGGCACGAGGAGGAAGAGATCGACGATCCGCTCAACATCGATCTGTGTTTGGCCCAATTCAAACAAGTGATGGTC
>NZ_CAXREH010000122.1:0-17117 GCF_964229375.1 Cognatishimia sp. | reverse complement strand
AAGCCCTTGTTTCACAGACGTGCACGCGGCCTCGCCCTGACGGACGCGGGCCGCAGCTATCACGCAGAGATCTTTCGGGCCCTTCAGATCATAACTGACGCGACCCGCCAATTTACCGAACTCACCACGGTCACCCTATCTATCACGCCGTCGATTGCCTCGAAGTGGCTTATGCCAAAGCTGCCTCAACTGATTGAAACACATACGGAAATTGACCTGAAAATTCACGCCTCGGAACAGCGCACGGATTTGATGCGAGGGGATGCCAATCTTGCAATCCGGCAAGGCCCTCCGCCACAGGACGCAGCACTTGAGGCCATACTTTTATCCCCTATCAGCTATGTGGCAGTGGCCTCTCCACAGACCGATGCGAAAAATCTGGAGCTTGCAGACATCCTCGCGCACCGTCTGATACAAGACAGCCACGGCCATTGGGACACCCTTTGCAAAGACTTTGACCTGCCCCCTCTGAAAGCCACTTTGAACGTCAACCAAACGGCGCTCGCCTTGGATGCTGCGGCCTCGGGTCAAGGGATCGCCCTGGCCCCACGTCTGCTGGCTCAGGATGCACTTGATGCAGGAAACCTACAGGCTGTGTGGCAGGATACCCGCGCCACAGATCACGGTTTCTTCATTCTCTACCCAAAGGAAAGAGCCTCGGAAGAGACAATAAAAGTTGCGAAATGGCTTGCGGCTCAGGCCGCGATTTAGCAGCATCCGGGCAATAGCTTTCGGATACCACACCCATGTCAATTCCCACTTTTTCTGGCACCGCCACACGGGCCTTGTTTGATGCCACCCTCCAGTCGCACTCAGTGCACCAGCCCCCTGGAACAGATCAGGCAGAGGGCGCATTGTGATTGACTTCCTTATCATCGGCGGTGGCATGGCCGGCACATCCACCGCAGCGCGCTTTGCCCCGCTTGGCAAAACCACCCTTCTGGAAATGGAGCCCGCGCTTGGCTATCACGCTTCTGGCCGATCCGCAGCACTTTATGAGGCGCAATATGGCGAGCCCGCCACCGTCGTTCTGAACCTTGCAGGGCGCGCGTTTTTTGACGACCACAAGCTGCTTTCGCCACGTGGGTTCATGGTGCTTGCGCCGAAAGAGGATCAGGATGGGTTTCGCGCCGCCAGCGCGACCTTTGGCTGTACAGAGCTCACCTTAAGCGAGGCGCAGTCGATTGTGCCTATCCTTAATCCGGATCACGTCGGCTTTGCGGGATTGTCCTCTGAGGCGATGGATATTGATACAGATCGCATGTTGCAGATCTTTGCCAAACTTGCCCGCGCCGACGGCGCCGAGATTCTGACAGATCACCCTGTCACAGCAATCGAGCGGACCGGATCGGGGTGGCACGTCACGACAAAGACCGGTGAATTTCAAGCCCGCACGTTGGTGAACGCAGCAGGCGCATGGGCTGACGAGATTGCGCGGATGGCTGGGATTTCCCCCATCGGAATTACGCCAAAGCGCCGCTCGATGGCGCGTATTCCAGCGCCCGGGGGGCACGACGTATCAGGCTGGCCGATGCTGATGGATGTGTACGAAAAATGGTATGCGAAACCCGATGCGGGCAAGCTTCTGGTGTCTCCTGCCGACGAGGATCCGCAAAGCCCGCACGATGCTTGGGCCGACGACATGGTCCTTGCCGAAGGCATCGCGCGGTATCAGCCTTTTGTCACCCAAGAGGTCACGCGCGTAGAAAGCACTTGGGCCGGATTGCGCAGCTTTGCACCGGACAAAAATCTGGTGATTGGCCCCTCACACCAAGACGCTCAATTCTTCTGGATGGCGGGGCAAGGTGGCTCTGGCATTCAAAGCGCCCCCGCCTACTCTCAATATGCCGCTGATCTTGTGGCTGGACGTGCGTCTGATCTGGACGAAATCACCCCTGCGGTTTCCCCCATGAGGTTCAAGCCATGAAACGTAAAACACCCGAAGGCGCAAGTTTTGCCCAAGAGGCCGAGGGTGCGATGCTGTTTGCGCCATCGGCTGATCGCAATCTTGCCCCCATCGCCAAAGAACTCGCAGAGATTGCGCCAGGCACTGGCGACGCCTTGGAAATCGCCAGCGGGACCGGACAGCACATCGTGGCCCATGCCGCGGCCCACCCTCAGGTTCACTGGCACCCGAGCGAGATTGACGAAGACCGAATTGCCAGCGTGAACGCCTATATTGCGCAATCGGGCCTGACGAATGTATCGCGTGCAATCGAGCTGGATGCGACGGCATCGGGCTGGGCCACAGAGCCCGCTTATGATCTGATTTTGCTGTCAAATCTTTTGCACCTGATTTCCGACCAAGAAGCACAGACAATCCTGACGGAAGCCGCCCTTGCGCTGCGTTCTGGGGGCAAATTCATGGTCTATGGCCCCTTTATGCGCGGCGGCGTTCTGACATCAGAGGGTGACCACAGCTTTCACACATCGCTTCAGGCGCAAGATCCCGACATCGGTTATAAGGACGATGAATGGGTGCAAAAGATTGCAGCAGCCGTGGGCCTGACGGTGGATCGCGTCACCGACATGCCCGCCAACAATTTGGCGTTTACGTTTCTGAAGCCGTAACCAACAGGCCCAAATGAAAAACGGGGCCGAAGCCCCGTTTTCTTAGCCGTCCTTGCGGATGGTTTCGTTTTTAGGATCATAAGGGCTGTCGCACGTGACAACCGCGTCCCACAGCTTGTCCTGAATTTTCACCTGCAGCTTGGTGCCTTCGACCGCCAAATCAGGTGTCACATAGCCCATACCGATGCTTTTCTCGAACGCCACAGAATAGCCGCCAGAGGTCAAACGACCGACACGCTGACCTTCGGGCGTATAAAGCGCCTCGCGACCCCAAGGATCCGCATCCTCGGGTCCGTCAATCAGCAGCGTACAACATTTCACGCGCACGCCGGTTTCAACCATCTTGTCCTTACCGTGGAAGTCTTTATCCAGATCGATAAAGCGCGGCAGGTCCGCCTCGGCGGGTGTCGCATCGCGGCCCAGTTCCGTGCCAAAGGCGCGATAGCTTTTCTCCTGACGCAGCCAGTTCTGTGCGCGCGCACCGACCAGCTTCATGCCATGTTTTTCACCGGCTTTTTCAAGCAGATCGAAGAGATAGTTCTGCATTTCAATCGGGTGATGCAGCTCCCAGCCAAGCTCGCCAGTATAGGCCACGCGGATCGCATTGACCGGGCACATGCCCAGCTCGATCTGACGTGCCGACAACCAAGGGAAGCGTTTGTTGGACAGCGCTGTGGCCGGATCGGCATCAACGATCACCTCTTTCAACACGTCGCGGGACTTTGGCCCGGCAATCGCAAAGACGCCCCATTGCGTGGTCACGTCCTGGATCTCGATATAGCCGAACTCTTCCATTTTATCTTCGGCCGCTTTGCGCAGGAAGTCCGCGTCATATTCCGTCCAGGCACCTGCAGACACGAGGTAGTAGTTGTTCTCGCCATTCCTAACGATGGTGTATTCCGTACGCGTCGTGCCCGCCGACGTCAGCGCATAGGTCAGGTTGATGCGACCCACTTTTGGCAGTTTGTTGCAGGTGAACCAATCCAGGAATTGCGTCGCGCCGGGGCCCTTTACGACGTGTTTGGTAAAGGCGGTCGCGTCAATCAGGCCGACACCTTCGCGGATGGCTTTCGCCTCATCCACCGCGTGTTGCCACCAACCGCCGCGACGGAACGAACGGCTTTCTTTGTCGAAATTATCTGGCGCATCCAATGGGCCGAAATAGTTCGGGCGCTCCCAGCCGTTGACCCAGCCAAATTGCGCGCCACGCGCCTTTTGACGGTCGTAGGCCGGGGCCGTACGCAGCGGACGGCAGGCCTCGCGTTCTTCATCGGGGTGGTGCAGGATATAGACGTGCTCATAGCACTCTTCGTTCTTGCGCGCCGCAAATTCCGTGGTCATCCAGTTGCTGGAATAGCGTTTCGGGTCAAGCGACGCCATGTCGATCTCGGCTTCGCCATCCACCATCATTTGCGCGAGGTAATATCCGGTGCCGCCTGCTGCTGTGATACCAAACGAGAAGCCCTCGGCCAGCCACATGTTGCGCAGCCCAGGCGCCGGACCCACCAGAGGGTTGCCGTCCGGTGTATAGCAGATCGGGCCGTTGAAATCGTCTTTCAGACCGCTGTCGGCACAGGATGGCACGCGTTCCGCCATCGCCATGTACTGATCTGCAATCCGGTCGATATCCAGCGGGAACAGATCGGCGCGGAAGCTGTCTGGCACGCCATGTTCAAACCGTGCCGGGGCGCCGTGTTCATAGATACCAAGAATCCAGCCGCCGCGCTCTTCGCGGGCATAGCTTTCATTGTCGGCATCGCGCACAACCGGATGCTCTGGGTTGCCCGCCTCGCGCCATTTCACCAGCTCTGGGTCTTTGTCCATAACGATGAAAGTGTGCTCCACCGGGATCGCAGGCATTTTGATGCCCAGCATCTTTGCAGTGCGCTGTGCGTGGTTGCCAGAGGCGGTCACGACGTGCTCGGCGGTGATCACCACTTGCTCGTCTGACTCAACAAGGTTGCCGCCCTTCTCAACCATCTTGGTGCAGGTGACTTCCCAATGCGTGCCGGTCCAGTGGAACGCATCAGCCTGCAGCTTGCGCACAATCTCGACCCCGCGTTGACGCGCGCCTTTGGCCATCGCCTGAGTGACGTCGGCCGGGTTAATATACCCGTCTTCGGTGTGATAAATCGCGCCCTTCAGATCGCCGGTTTCGATCAGCGGCCAGCGTTCTTTGATCTGATCCGGCGTCAGCCATTCATAGGCCACGTCGCAGGTTTCAGCCGTGGAGGCATAGAGCATATACTCGTCCATCCGGTCCTGCGTCTGCGCCATGCGCAGGTTGCCAACGACGGCAAACCCCGCATTGAGGCCGGTTTCTTCCTCAAGCGTTTTGTAGAAATCGACCGAATATTTGTGAATATGCGTGGTCGCATAAGACATGTTGAACAACGGCAAAAGACCAGCCGCGTGCCAGGTCGATCCCGAGGTCAGCTCGTCGCGCTCGATCAGCATGACATCGTCCCAGCCCGCTTTGGCCAGATGATAGGCAATCGACGTGCCGACGGCACCACCGCCAACAACAAGCGCTTTAACTTGGGTTTTCATCTCGGGCGACTCCTTTGAAACACTTGCGAAGTATTTCAGCCGAAATGGTCCTAAAACGTCAAATCCATCCGACCCCTTGTCGTCCAAAACCGACTTTCAGTGTCGCGAGGGCAAAAAAATGGCGCGGACTTTGGGGGAAAGCCGCGCCGATACAGTGTTTTCAGGTCAATTCTGCTGTCGTCGCGTGGCGCTATTTGTCCTTTTTCTTCTTATCATCGCCCTTTGCGATCACGTCGCCGTCTTTTGCGTCTTCGGCGCTGGCGATGTCCTCTTCTTCAGGGACTTCTTTAACAGGGATCACACGCTCGACTTTACGCAGCTTGAACCCGCGGTTGTGAAGCCATTGCTCAGGCGTCTCGAGCACAAATTCCGGCAAGCCTTCTCCGACCAGAGGGTTTGGTACCTCTTGCATTTGATTGAGCGAGTCAAAATCAATGCCCTCAAGGATGGCCATAATGTCCGCAGTTGGCGCCTCGGAGCGCAGCTTGATGACGACGCCACCGCCAAGCGCGCCGTGATAAAACCGCATATCCGGAAAGTCGGTCGGCTTGCTGGCATCTTTGCCAATGATAAAGGACACACCCTGCACAATGTTGAAATAGCCAAACTTCATTTTTGACCCAACAGACCAGCCATCAGAGGTGCTACGCACGGTCTCGATCGTGTGGCCAACTGTGGCGCGGTAAGCTTCTAAGTCGCTCAGGTCACCACCTTTTTCCACATATCTCTGCATCTGCAGCAGGTCAGCCACCATAGGTCCGGTGGGCGATGCATTCTCGATCCTCAGATAAATCGACTTGCCGCCGTTCAGGTATACGACGGTCTCTTTTTCAACGTTCTCCAGATTGTCCGGATCGCCGAAAATACCCGCAAAAAAGGCATCCCATTCGATGCGCTCCCACCCTTCGGGGGCTTCGGGCATGAAAGACGTCAGCTCTTGGCGACGCAGGGCATCGCGATCCGCCAGCGCGCGGCCGCGCGTGATCGGAGGCTCATTGTCGATAAAGGGCAAAACACCGATGATTTTGGAAACTGCGGATCGTTCTTCTGTTTCAATCAGGCCAGCCGATGGATCCAGCGAGGCGACCTCGACCGGTTCAGATGGCGCCATAAGGTTCAGCACAACAATCGCTGCGCCGCCCAATGCGGCAAAGGTTCCTAGTCCTGCAAGTATGAGTCGCAACATTGGCGGCTCTCCCGTTTCACTGCTCTTAGAAACGGTTAATGGCAAAAAAGGGCGGAATTGAGATGGCGGCGGGGCAGTTTATGGGCTGCCGCAACCGATGGTTGCAGAGTTTAATTCAGCGTTTCAACTGCAACGGGGCTTGCGCCATAGAGCATGCCGACCTGTTCATGAGGTTCGCCAACCATCGGGCCAACGGCCGCGAAAACGACGACTGAAACGCAAATGATAATGAACGGAAGCAAGCGCTTCATAATATGTCTCCGAAAAACATGGCCTGCTCGGCCCCCACTATCTCGCAGGATACCACGCAAATAAGGCGAGACTGTGGCAACGCCACGCAACGTCACCCGCAGAGCCCTTGCCGCACTGCGGCATGTTTTGATACACCCGCAGGAATCGCAGAGCAGGAGGAGCCCTATGCAGGTCTGCAGAACCGTTGAAGAGTGCAGGCATGTGCTCTCGAACTTCAGGCAAGCCTCTGAAACCATTGGTCTTGTTCCGACGATGGGGTTCCTGCACGATGGCCACATGGCTCTGGTGACCGAGGCGCGCAAACGCACGGATCGGGTTGTCACCACGATTTTTGTGAACCCAACACAATTTGGTGAGGCCTCTGATCTGGATGCCTATCCCCGCGACGAAGACCACGATCTAAAGATGTTGGCAGCAGCCGGTGTTGATGTTGTCCTGATCCCGGATGTGTCGGATGTCTATCCTGACGGTGATGAAACCATCGTCGAGACAACGCGCATGGCGAATATGCTGCACGGTAAGGTGCGCCCGGGTCATTTTCGCGGCGTGACCACTGTTGTGGCGCGGCTGTTTAACTTCACCCAGCCCGATATCGCGGTCTTTGGCGAAAAAGACTACCAGCAACTTCAGGTCATCAAACGCATGACCCGCGACCTTGGCTTTCCAATCGAGATCGTCGGCGTGCCGATTGTGCGCGAGGCAGACGGTCTGGCCATGTCGTCGCGCAACGTGCGGCTGACTGCAGAGGATCGCGCGGCCTCTTTGGTGCTGAACCGATCGCTGGACGCAGCACAGGCCGCGCAAACAACGGATCCAAAGCAACTGCGGGACATCATTTCCAACGTGATCTCCTCAGAACCCCGTGCAAAATTACATGGGCTAGACGTTGTGCAAGCAGACACGCTTCACGACATCACACCGGGCTATGACGGCCCTGTCGCCATCATGCTGTCGGCTGACTTCGGCGGCGTCCTCTTGCTAGATCAAAGGGTGATAACGCCATGAGCAAACAGACCATAATTCGCCGGACAACTGTGCCGCAAATCTCGGCCCGTAAAGGCGGAGAGCCAATCGTTTCACTAACGTCCTACCACGCGCATACCGCTGCGATCGTGGACAAATACGCTGATTTTATTCTGGTCGGCGACAGCCTTGGCATGGTGATGCACGGCATGGAAAGCACCGTCGGCGTGTCGTTGGATCTGATGATCATGCACGGCAAAGCTGTTGTGCGCGGCACTCAAAAGGCGCTGGTCGTCGTGGATATGCCCTTTGGCAGCTATGAAGAAAGCCCCGGCGTGGCCTTTCGCAACGCAGCCAAAGTGATGAAAGAAACCCAATGCGGCGCGGTTAAGATCGAAGGCGGCAAACGCATGGCCGAGACCATACATTTCCTGGTCGAACGTGGGATTCCGGTGATGGCGCATATCGGTCTGACGCCCCAATCCAGCAACGTCATGGGCGGTTTCAAAACCCAGGGCCGCGACGAAGATGGCTGGGCCGCAATCGAAGAAGACGCGCGTGCCGTAACCGAAGCAGGCGCATTCGCGGTGGTGCTGGAAGGCATGGTTGAACCGCTGGCGGCCAAGATCACAAAACAGATCAGCATCCCGACCATCGGGATCGGTGCATCGGCGGAATGCGACGGACAGATCCTCGTGCTGGAAGATATGCTTGGCTTGAACGCATGGACGCCCAAATTCGTCAAAGTCTATGGCGACCTTGGTCCGGCGATCGAGAACTCGGTGAAAACCTATGCCGAAGAGGTTAAGTCGCGCGCCTTCCCGGGCGAGGAGCAGACCTACAAATAGGCGCTACAGCATCGACGGGATCACCAGA
Organism: Cognatishimia sp.; assembly: GCF_964229375.1. GTDB lineage: Bacteria > Pseudomonadota > Alphaproteobacteria > Rhodobacterales > Rhodobacteraceae > Cognatishimia. The sequence continues at coordinate 8,719 of NZ_CAXREH010000122.1, read as the reverse complement.
TCCGGCGGGCGGTTTCCGTGGTCGAGGGTCATGATATTCAACATGACCTTCTGCCCCATCTCGATCCGCGCCTCATGCGTTGCCGAGCCCATATGCGGCAACAAAACTGCATTAGACAGCGTGCGCAGCTCTTTGAAATCAGACGCACCACCTTCATAGACATCAAGGCCCGCGCCCGCGATGGCGCCGGACTTTAGCGCATGGGCCAAGGCCCCTTGGTCAATCACCTCACCGCGAGAGGTGTTCACGATCACCGCGTCCTCTTTCATCAGTTTCAGGCGCCGCGCGTTCATCAAGTGGAACGTGGCCGGAGTATGCGGACAGTTGATCGACAGCACATCCATGCGCGCCACCATCTGATCCAGACTTTCCCAATAGGTCGCGCCAAGCTGCTCTTCGGTCGCCTGATGCAGCCGGCGCCGGTTGTGGTAGTGCACGTCCATCCCAAAGGCGCGCGCCCGCCGCGCAAGGGCTTGTCCGATCCGCCCCATGCCCAGAATACCCAGCTTGCGCCCAGCGATACGCCCGCCCAGCAAAGCGTTCGGCGACCAGCCTTCCCAGTTTTCGGGGCTGGACTGCATCACCGCCAGCCCTTCGGGAATACGGCGGCGTACGGCAAGGATCAGCGCCATGGTCATATCGGCAGTGTCTTCAGTTACGACGCCGGGCGTGTTGGACACCATGATGCCGCGCTCATGGGCTTCTTCGACCTCGATATGGTCAAATCCGGCGCCGTAGTTCGCAATCAGTTTCAACTGAGGTCCGGCAGCCGCGATCAATTGTGCGTCGATCCGGTCGGTCAAGGTGGTGACCAGAACATTCGCAGATTGCATGGCCGCCTGCAGCTCTTCGCGGGACATTGGGCTGTCATCGACGCGCAAGGTCACGTCGAAAAGTTCCGCCATCCGCGATTCTACCTCTTCGGGCAACCGTCGCGTTACGACAACACTCAGTGGCGGCTTTGACATGCGGGTCTTCCCAATTCTTTCAATATCAGAGCGTTGATGGCACAGTGCCTGACAGAGAGACGAGGCACAAGAACCCTCGCGAAATTTTATGAGCAGACGGAATAATTCCGCGATGAGATCCTACGGGCGGCACCTGGTATCGATGTTTTGCGCTGTGGCTTTGGCCATTGGCTTGTCTGCTGCGCCCAGCTTTGCCGAGGGCGAAGGCCTGCGTCGCGGGCCTGTGACGAACCTGCCGCTGCCGCGCTATGTCTCGCTCAAGGCCACAAAGGCCAACGTGCGGCGTGGCCCATCCCTAACCCACAGAATTGACTGGATTTTCAAGCGTCGCGACATGCCTTTGGTGGTCACGGCAGAACACGGCCACTGGCGCCGAGTTCAGGATATTGATGGCGCAGGTGGCTGGGTTCACTATTCGCTTTTGTCCGGCAGCAGGACGGTGATCGTGACTGCAGATATGCTGCCCCTGAACATGCGCGCAGAACCGGACACGCCAATGGTTGCACAGCTCGAACTGGGTGTTGTGGCGCATTTGCAGAAATGCGGACAGGATTGGTGCCGCATTTCTACAGGTGGTTACAAAGGCTGGGTGCAGAAAACCAACATTTGGGGGGTCGGCGCGGACGAGATCCGCGACTGACCTTACGCGTTGTCGATCGCAGCTTTGATCGCGCGGATATTCTCGCCGTAAGGCGCAGGGTTCTGAACCGAGCCACCTTTGAACACAGCAGAGCCTGCCACCAAGACATCAGCCCCTGCAGCCGCCATCAGTGGTGCGGTTTCTGGCGTTATGCCGCCATCGATTTCAATGTGAATAGGCCGATCCCCAATCATCGCGCGCAGCTTTTTCACCTTGTCGATCTGGCTGTGAATGAACTTTTGCCCGCCAAAGCCCGGGTTCACTGTCATGACGCAAATCAGGTCGACCATATCCAGCAGGTATTCCACATCCTCAACACCAGTTCCCGGATTCAGGGCCAGACCCGCCTTGCACCCTGCCCCGCGGATCGCTTGCAAAGTGCGGTGAATATGCGGGCCTGCCTCTAGATGCGCGGTCAGAACGTCAGCGCCCGCATCGGCAAAGGCCTGAATATACGGATCCACAGGCGAGATCATCAGATGCACATCCATCACAGTGTTGATGTGTTTGCGGATGGCTGCACAGGTCGCGGGGCCAAATGTCAGGTTCGGCACAAAGTGCCCGTCCATGACATCCACGTGAATCCAGTCTGCACCCTGCGCCTCGACGGCTTCGATCTCGGCCCCGAAATTGGCGAAATCTGCTGCGAGAATACTGGGGGCAATCTTGATGGAACGATCAAAGCTCATTGTGGGCTCCTTGGCACAATTTGATTCGTAGCTGCGCGGAAAATGCGCGCCACGCCGGAAAATGGCAATCGCTGCGCGCAAAAAGAACCTCTCGCGCTCTGTACGCCGCCGACGGCGCACAGCCATGCGGTGCGCGCAAACGGGCTATGCGGCAATGTCTGTGGTCACCAGAGGGGTGCAGAGCTATCTCTGGCAGCAGGGAGAGACATGATAGCTAAAGGAGTTTGTCCTATGGCAAACATCGACATTACCCCACGCGCCTCCGGTTCCCTGCTGAGCATTCTCGCAGCCCCATTCGTTGCAATTGGCACCGCGATGGTCCGCATCTCAGAGGCCAACAGCCAGTTGAAACGCGCACAGTTCCTGCAGTCCCTGAGCGACGAAGAGCTGGCAAGCCGCGGCTTGACCCGTGACGAAATCGTGCGCCACGTTTTCGCAGGCCACATCGGGTTCTAAGGTTACACCGAACCAACCCATAAAAACGGGGCGCCTGAGCGCCCCTTTTTTGTGTCTAACTGTCGCCTTGGATCAGTCCTCGGGGACGATCCGGATCGCGCCCAGCGACGCGTTGCCCACATGCGCGGCATAGGCTTTCAGCGCTTTGGACACCGCGCGTGGACGACCTTCTGCCTTCCAGACCGGGCGGTCGGCTTGCGGGTGCGCGGCGCGACGACGTTCGATTTCCTCATCGCTGACGTCCAGCTCGATCTTACGGTTCGGGATCGAGATGGTGATACGGTCCCCGTCCTCGACCAAAGCAATCAAACCTTTTTCCGCAGCCTCAGGTGAGGCGTGCCCGATCGACAGACCTGCTGAGCCACCAGAGAAACGACCGTCGGTGAACAAGGCGCAGGTCTTATCAAGCCCTTTGGATTTCAGGTAAGCGGTCGGATAAAGCATCTCTTGCATACCCGGACCACCCTTAGGGCCCTCATAGCGCACGATCACAACGGAATGCGGTTGCACCTCGCCGCGCAAAATTCCGTGCATCGAGTCTTCCATGGATTCATAGACTTTGGCCGTGCCTTCGAACTCATACATGCTTTCGACCACACCAGCGGTTTTCACGATGCAACCCTGTTCTGCGAGGTTGCCAAACAGAACGCAAAGCCCGCCTTCTTGACTGTAGGCGTTGTCAAAGTCGCGCACGCAGCCGTCTTCGATGTCCAGATCCAGCTCGGTGTACATGCGCGATTGGCTGAACGCCTGTGTTGTCCGCACGCCGCCGGGTGCCGCAATGTAAAGGTCATGCGCCTCGTTTCCGGCGGTTGGACGGCGCACATCCCATTTGTCGATGAACGCGCCCATGTCTTTTTCATGCACCGTGGCGCAATGGCGGTGGATTTTGCCCGCACGGTCCAGCTCGCCCATGATGCGGGCAATGCCGCCTGCGCGGTGCACGTCTTCCATGTGGTACTTCGGTGTCGACGGCGCGACTTTACACAGGTGCGGGATCTCGCGGCTGAGACGGTCCATGTCGGCCATGGTAAAGTCCACTTCACCCTCATGCGCGATCGCCAGCAAGTGCAGCACTGTGTTGGTCGAGCCGCCCATCGCGATGTCCAGCATCATGGCGTTTTCAAAGGCGTCAAAGGTCGCGATGCCACGTGGCAGCGCGGTTTCATCGTCGTGCTTATACCAGCGTTCGCACAGTTCCAGAATCTTGTGGCCCGCCTCCTTAAACAGCGCTTCGCGTTTAGAGTGGGTCGCCAGCAAAGAACCGTTGCCTGGCAGCGCAAGGCCCAGAGCCTCGGCCAGACAGTTCATCGAGTTTGCGGTGAACATACCCGAGCATGACCCACAGGTCGGGCAGGCAGAGCGTTCCAGCTTGCCAACTTCGTCCTCGGTGCGGCGATCATCTGTTGCGCCAACAATCGCAGTAACGAGGTCGGCTTTGGTTTCACCATCGCTCAGGATGACCTTGCCCGCTTCCATCGGGCCGCCAGACACAAAGATCGCAGGAATGTTCAGGCGCATCGCCGCCATCAACATACCCGGAGTGATCTTGTCGCAGTTGGAGATACAGACCAGCGCGTCGGCACAATGGGCATTGGCCATATATTCCACCGAGTCCGCGATCACTTCGCGGGATGGCAGGGAATACAGCATCCCGTCGTGGCCCATCGCGATGCCGTCATCGACCGCGATTGTGTTCATCTCTTTCGCGACGCCACCGGCCTTCTCGATCTCGCGCGCAACCAGTTGGCCCATGTCCTTCAGGTGAACGTGACCTGGCACGAATTCGGTGAACGAGTTGACGACCGCCACAATAGGCTTTCCAAAATCACCGTCTTGCATACCGGTCGCACGCCAAAGTGCGCGGGCGGCCGCCATACGGCGACCAAAGGTAGAAGTCTTGGAACGTAGATCTGGCATGGTGCTACTCACAAAGTCCTGGATTTCGGTTGAGGCAAACTGGTGCCATTAACCGAACTGTTCTGCAAGCCAAATGGGACATAATCTTGCAAAATCAAGCCGGATTTTGAAACACTGGCGATCCCACGCCGCAGCCCTAGCGTGGCAGCTGGCTTGCCTCGCGGGCTAGCGCCTCGATTCCGGCCCAATCGCCTGCTTTGACCAGATCCCCCGGAGCCACCCAGCTGCCGCCAGCGCAAACGACATTTGGCAACGACAGATAGCTTTGGGCATTTGACGGGCTGACGCCCCCTGTCGGGCAGAACGAGATCTGCGGCAATGGGCTGGCCAAGGATTTCAGCGCGGGCGCACCGCCATTGGCCTCGGCCGGGAAGAATTTCTGAACCGTATAGCCGCGTTCCAGCAAGGCCATCGCTTCGGTCGCAGTGGCTGCGCCTGCCAGAATGGGCAGACCTTCGGCTTCGGCTGCATCCAGCAGCTTGTCCGTGGCACCTGGCGATACACCAAATTTTGCACCCGCAGCTTTGGCGGCTTTGACATCTTCGGGGGTCAGCAATGTGCCCGCGCCAACAACGCCGCCTTCAACTTTGGCCATTTCCGCAATGACATCCAAGGCTGCTGGCGTCCGCAGAGTAACTTCCAAGGCTGGCAAACCACCGGCCACCAAAGCCTCGGCCAGAGGGCGTGCGTGTGCCACGTCATGCACCACCAGAACCGGCACGATCGGCGCCAGTTCGCAGATCTCGCGGGCCTGTTTGCTTGCGTCTTGAGGGGTGATGGACATGGTTTAAACTCCGAATACTGATGCGCCGGTGTCGGCAGACCCGACGGCCGCGCGGAAGGCGGTGAACAGCTCGCGACCAACGCCAGCTTGGTTGGAAGATAGATCTGCTGTTGCAGGCACGCGGTCAAGCACACCTTCGGTCAGGATCTCGAGATCTCCGCTAACGGCGTCGACCTTCAGGATATCGCCGTCCTGCAGATAGGCAATCGGACCCTGATCCAAGGCTTCAGGGCTGACATGAATTGCTGCTGGGACTTTTCCGGATGCGCCAGACATGCGCCCATCAGTGACCAAAGCCACCTTTTGGCCACGCCCCTGCATGATCGCCATCATCGGCGTCAGGCTGTGCAGCTCTGGCATACCGTTGGCCTTTGGGCCTTGGAACCGCACGACAATGATCACGTCTTCGGTCAATTCCCCCGCTTTGAACGCGGCTTTGACGTCGTCTTGATCATGGAACACACGCACAGGAGCCTCGGTGACGCGATGCTCCGGCGCAACCGCCGAGATCTTCATCACACCCGTGCCAAGATTGCCCGTCAGATGCGACAGGCCACCGTTTTCCTGAAACGGCTCCGACAGCGGACGCACGATCGCTTCGTTCAGCGAGGTGTCCGTTCCTTTGCGCCATGTCAGCGCCTCATCTGCCAAAAACGGCTCGGTCGTGTAATGTTCCAGACCCTCGCCGGCGATAGTTTTGGTGTCGGGATGCAAAAGCCCGCCTGCCAGCAGCTCTTTGATCAGATAGCCCAGTCCGCCAGCCGCGTGGAAATGGTTCACATCCGCCAGACCATTCGGATAGACGCGCGCCAGCAAAGGTACGGTTTCAGACAGATCTGCAAAGTCCTGCCAATCCAGAATAATGCCGCCTGCCCGCGCCATGGCCAGAAGGTGGATCAACAGATTGGTCGAGCCGCCAGTCGCCATCAGCCCGACGATGCCATTCACATAGGCCTTTTCGTCCAGAACCTGGCTGACCGGCGTATAGGTGTCGCCCAGCGCCGAAAGCGACAGCGCCCGCTGAGCGCTTTCCGCTGTCAGCGCGTCGCGCAGCTCGGTGTTTGGGGTGACAAAGCTGGTGCCCGGCAGATGCAGCCCCATGAACTCCATCAACATCTGGTTGGTGTTGGCTGTGCCATAAAACGTACAGGTGCCCGGACCATGGTAAGCCGCCATTTCAGAGGCCATCAGTTTGTCACGGCCACATTCGCCCTTGGCAAATTCCTGACGCACCTTGGCCTTGTCGTCATTTGTGATGCCAGAGGTCATTGGACCCGCGGGAATGAACACGGCGGGCAAATGCCCAAAGGCCTGCGCGCCGATCACCAGACCGGGCACGATCTTGTCGCAAACACCCAGATAGACAGCCGCATCATAGGTGTTATGCGACAGAGCCACACCGGTCGCCATGGCAATCACATCGCGCGAGAACAGGCTGAGTTCCATCCCAGCCTCACCCTGCGTGACACCATCACACATCGCAGGCACGCCGCCCGCGACCTGCGCCGTCCCGCCAGAGGCGCGCGCGGCATCTCGGATCAAGGTTGGATAACGTTCAAACGGCTGGTGGGCTGACAACATGTCATTATACGAGGTCACGATCGCCAGATTGCCCGCAGATTGCGTGGCCAGCGTGTCTTGATCAACGCCAGCACCGGCATAGGCATGCGCCTGCCCGCTGCACGACAAATGCGCGCGGCTTGGTCCCTTGCTGGCGGCGGCGGCCATACGCTCTAGGTAAGGTCCGCGCGTCTTTTCACTGCGATCGATAATGCGATCTGTGACTGATTTCAGTGTGCTATTCAGGGACATCTCATGTTCCTCTTTGCAAAATTATTGGCCAATCGGACGCCAACGGCGACCATCTTGGTGCATCAGCAACAGCGCATCCTCGGGGCCCGAGCTGCCGCTGTCATAGGGTTGTGGTTTGTCGCCGCGATCTTTCCAGCCGTTGATGATCGGATCGACCCAAGCCCAGGCCGCCTCGACCTCATCACCGCGCATAAACAGAGTCTGATCGCCGCGGATGACGTCCATGATCAGACGCTCATAGGCGTCCTGCACGATCTCGTCCTGCGCCAGGCTATCGGCAAAGGTCATATCCAGCGAAGCCTCGGTCAGACGCATCCCCCCTGGCCCCGGATCCTTGATCGTTGTGTGTAACGTCATGCCCTCATCAGGCTGAAGCCTGATGACCAGCACGTTGCCCATAGGAGTTTCATTGCCGGGAAAAATCATATGCGGAGGATTGCGGAAGAACACCGCGATCTCGGATGTACGAGCCCGCAAACACTTGCCGGTGCGCAGATAAAACGGAGTCTTGGCCCAGCGCCAGTTCGCCACCTTCACCTTCATTGCGATGAAGCTTTCTGTCTGACTTTGCGGGTCGCCTGCATGCTCCAGATAGCTCGCGTGGTCCTTTGACGCGCGGTACTGTCCCCGCGCGATATCGCTGGCGTCCACAGGCTCGAGCGCCTCGATAACCTTGACCTTTTCGTCGCGCACAGAGTTCGGCTGGAATTTTGACGGAGGCTCCATCGCAGTCAGACACAAGAGCTGCATCAAATGGTTTTGAACCATGTCGCGCATCGCACCGGACTGATCATAATATTCACCGCGCCCCTCGACAGAAAGGCTTTCAGCAACAGTGATCTGGACATGCTCGATATGCGAGGCATTCCAAAGGGGCTCAAACAAAGAGTTCGCAAACCGCAGCGCCATCAGGTTCTGGACGGTTTCCTTGCCCAGATAATGGTCGATGCGGTAAATCTGGTGTTCCTCAAAACACTCGCGCAGCTCGGCATTCAAAGCCTCGGCCGAGGCCAGATCATGGCCGAATGGTTTTTCAACGACGATGCGGCTGTCATCTGTCGCAATCCCCTTGTTGCGCAGGCGGCGTGCAATCGGACCAAAGAAGTTTGGTGCCACAGACAGATAAAACGCCCGCACGGTGCCGTCGCGAACTTTCGAGGCCAGAACGTCCCAACCTCGCTCGCCTTTCGCATCAATCGAGATATAGGCGACAAGGTCTAAAAAGGTTTCTAGCAGCTGCCGCTCGTTGTCAGACGAGACGCTGATCGCCTCGCGCAGACGGTCGCGGAACTGATCGTCGGAAAGCTCCGACCGCGACACGCCCAAGATGCGGCTGTCCTCGCCAAACTGCCCCGCGACAAAGCGATGAAATAGCCCCGGCCAAATTTTGCGCCGCGCCAAATCGCCTGTCGCGCCAAAAAGCACCAAGTCAAATTGGCTTACTGGAATA
>NZ_CAXREH010000121.1:0-11524 GCF_964229375.1 Cognatishimia sp. | reverse complement strand
GACCACCGAAGGGCTGGACGACTGGCTGACGCAACAGCCGCAGGACGTACAGTCCTGGATTGCATCAACAGGGTTCCAAGCAGGCCTTGGGTCCGTTGCTTTGTTGCCGTCAGATGGCGGTGCAATTGCAGGCGCTGTCGTTGGGCTGGGATCTGAAAAGACCCGCGCCCGTACCCGATTTACATTGGCGGCAAGCGCCAAGTCTTTGCCAGAGGGCATCTATCGCCTGGCCAATGATCTTGGGCCGAGGGATCTGGAAACCGAGGCGCTTGGCTGGCTGTTGTCGGGATATGCTTTTGATCGATACGCGTCAGCCAAAGGGGCCTCGGCCAAACTGATCTGCCCAGAGGGGTTGAATGCCGCGCGTGTCGAAGCACTGGCGGCAGGCGAGGCCCTGACCCGCGATCTGATCAACACCCCTGCCAATGACATGGGCCCGGACGAGCTGGAAGTCGCCGCGCGCAGTCTGGCTGAACAGTTTGGCGCAGATATCTCGACGGTGACGGGCGAAGACTTGCTGACCCAGAACTTTCCAATGATTCACACAGTAGGCCGTGCGTCATCGCGCAGCCCTCGTTTGATCGATATGCGCTGGGGGACGGCGGGGCCAAAGCTGACGCTGGTTGGCAAAGGGGTCTGTTTTGACACCGGCGGGCTGAACCTGAAGCCTGGTGGATCCATGGGATTGATGAAAAAGGACATGGGCGGGGCCGCGACGGTTCTGGGGTTGGCGCATATGATTATGGCGCTGGACTTGCCCCTCCAGCTGCGCGTCCTGATCCCCGCGGTTGAGAATGCCGTCAACGGAGATGCCTTTCGCCCGGGCGACATCCTGACCGCCCGCAATGGTCTGACCGTCGAAATCAACAACACCGATGCCGAAGGGCGCTTGGTTCTTGCCGACGCCCTGACCCTCGCCACCGAGGACGCGCCCGATCAGATCATCTCGGTTGCCACATTGACCGGCGCCGCGCGCGTGGCCGTTGGGCCGGATCTGTCGCCGTTTTACACAGATGATGACGGCATCGCGGCGGCACTCGCCACATCTGCGCTAAAGGTGTCTGATCCAGTCTGGCGCCTGCCCTTCTGGGATCCTTACGAGGCCATGATCGAGCCGGGCATTGCCGATTTGGACAACGCCCCGAAAGGCGGTTTTGCCGGGTCTATCACGGCAGCCCTGTTCCTGCGCCGCTTTACAGAGGGGCAAAGCTATACCCATTTTGACATATACGGCTGGAACCCGACCGCGGCGCCCGCCCGCCCGAAAGGGGGCGTTGGCATGGGGGCCCGCGCCATCCTGAACGCGCTGCCCGAGATCCTAGATATATGACGCCAGATCGACGCCTCACCCCAGCCAACAAACGTGTCGCAGACCCAAGTCTGCGCGACAGCTGGGCCGGAGTGGACTATGTCGATCCGCAGCCTTTTTCGGTGCATTGGCCCTTGGTGGATTTGATGAATGTTCCCGAAGGCCACCGCGAGCGCCAATTGCTGTTTGGCGATGGTGTTGATGTCTATGAGGTCTTTAAGGGCTGGGCCTTTGTGCGGTCTGTCAAAGACGGCTACGTGGGATATGTGCCAAATTCTTCGCTGGCGCAGTGCCCGGCCCCGACGCACCGTGTCACGGCTGCATCCAGCCACGTGTATCGGCGCGCCGACATCAAATCTATGGATGTCATGCGTCTGAGCCACGGGTGTCTGCTGCACGTGATGGCCGAGGCCGATGGCTTTGCCCAGACCGCCGATGGGTATATCGCGCTGCAACATCTGGGGCGGGTCCAAGATCCAAAGACGGATCCCGTATCAGAGGCCAAGCTTTATCTGGACACCCCCTATCTGTGGGGCGGAAACAGCCGTTTTGGGATCGATTGTTCCGGCCTCATTCAGGCGGCGCTGCTGGCCTGTGGCATCCCCTGCCCTGCAGACAGCGACCTGCAGGAAATCGCCCTTGGCGAGCGTCTGGACGCAGGCAGCACGCTGACCCGCGGCGATCTGATCTTCTGGAAAGGCCATGTGGCGATGATCGTGGATGACACGCGACTGATTCACGCCAACGCCCACGCCATGGCGACCTGCTATGAAGATATCGACACAGCAATCGCGCGCATTGCACAGCAGGGCGGTGGCGAAGTGACCTCTTTGAAAAGAGTTTTAGGAGACCGTTGATGAGTAGTGATTTTTTTAAGCCAGTCTCCGGAATGGAACTGCCAAGGTTTGCAGGCGTGCCGACGTTTATGCGCCTGCCGTATTTGGCCTTGGATGATGCGCGTCTTTCTGACGTCGATGTGGGCATCATCGGCGTGCCTTGGGACAGCGGCACAACCAACCGCCCCGGCCCCCGTCACGGGCCGCGCCAATTACGCGATTCCTCGACCATGATCCGGGCGCAGAACGGCGCAACCGGAGTGCGCCCGTTTGAGGCGCTCAACTGCGCTGATCTTGGTGATGTCGGTCCGAACCCCGCCGATATTCAGGACTCGATGAACAGGATCACGGCGTTTTACAACCAAGTGCTGGATCACGGGATCATTCCGCTCACCGCCGGCGGAGACCATTTGACCTCGCTGCCCGTGTTGCGCTCCGTCGCGCGAAAAGGGCCTGTTGGGATGGTCCATTTTGACAGCCACACGGACCTGTTTCACAGCTATTTCGGCGGTACGATGTATACCCATGGCACCCCCTTCCGACGTGCGGTGGAAGAGGGTCTTCTGGATCCCAAACGTGTGGTTCAGATCGGCATTCGCGGCACAGCCTATGACAACGAAGACATCGATTTCGCCCGCGCCGAGGGCATCCGGATCATTCGCATCGAAGAGTTTTTTGAACGCGGCATCACCGACGTGATGACCGAAGCACGCGAAATCGTCGGCAACCATGAGACCTATGTCAGCTATGACATCGACTTTATTGATCCGACCTATGCCCCCGGCACAGGCACCCCCGAAGTAGGAGGTCCGAACAGCTTTCAGGCGCTTCAGGTTGTCCGAGAGTTAGCCGGGTTAAACATCGTGGGCGCGGATATGGTCGAGGTCAGCCCGCCATTCGATCAGGCCGGTGGCACGGCCTTTCTGGGTGTTTCGGTGATGTTTGAATTGCTTTGTGTGATGGCTGCGCAGAAGGTGGTCCAGTAAGTGAACAACGAGTGGAGTGTGTTGGATGTTGTCTGTTTTACGTAATTGCACGATTGGTCTTATGTGTCTGACCTCTCCTTTGTCAGCGCAGTCTGTGGACGCACAGAATGTGTTTTTCGGCTTTGATTTTGTGCTGGTGCCGATTGCCATCAAATGGGCCTGCGGCGGCGAGTCGACAGATGACCTGTCGCGCATCAACGCCGTGGTCGACGCCTTTCCCGAGGACGCAGAACAAGCCAGCATGGGCAAGATCATCGCGGATCTGGACAAGGCACGCACCGGCGAAGTGTCTTTAAGCCAGATTGTCGGTGGGCAGCTTTCCACAGAACAGGAAGAGCGCCTGTGTAAGGCCGCGACGTTGCTGAACCTCACCCACCTTTCCCCAGACAGCTTTCACATCGGCGGCGACAATGCCCTGTCAAAAGACCAACAGCTGGCTTGGCAGAATTTCTTTCTAACGGTGGAAAACCTGAGTTCATAGGGTCCGGCTAAACGCCAACGAAAGCAGCTATGACAGAGCGACGGCTTTTTGAAAAATCCGCTACATTACTATCTATCCAAGTTCAGCCTTACTGAACCTGAACTGATTGCAAACACGCAATCCGCAAAGGTTTGGAAAGCCCTCTCTTATGACGGTTCTTGGGTTGCTCTGAAAGTCTATAAACATGGCACCATGGGAAATGAGGCTTCTGGTTTCGACTTTCTGAGAGCCGCCTCCAAGACCTTTGCAGCACGTGTTGTGGACACGTCAGAAGACGCGGCAGTGACCGAATGGCTGGATGGACCATCCCTTGGTGATCTCGCGCGCACGGGTCATGACACGAAAGCGGCTGAAGAGCTTGGAGGCATCGCCTCAGGGCTACACAATCAACTGGGACAGGTGTCGCCGTCGATGCCAAAGCTCGTGGACTGGCTTTCAGATTTCACGAGCATTCCTCCCAACTCGTTACTGTCCGCCGAACATAAAGCTTTACTGGTCGTCGCGCGTGAGCTGGCAATGGCACTGACATCTAAGATGCAAGATGTGCGTCCGCTTCACGGGGATCTACATTACGAAAATGTGCGCCTTTGCGCGCGCGGCTATTGCGCGTTTGACGCGAAAGGGGTGATCGGCCCGCGCGCTTACGAATTGGCAAATGCATTTCGCCATCCCACCGACATGCCAACACTGGTGCGAGATAACGATCGCATTCGGCGCGTTCGGGACATATGGTGTCAATCTTTGAACGTCCCGCCCAAAGTGTTGATGCAATGGGCGGTGGTCAAATGTGCTCTGTCGATAACTTGGCGTCAGACCCAAAATCCTGGAACAGACCTTGAGTTTGATTTGTTGAGCAATCTCATTGCCGTCATGAATGAGACCAATTAGGCGCGCTACTCAACGGCCCTGATCAGCTTGCGCTCCAGCACGCGCAGGACGGTTTTCAGATCGTGACCGCGTTTGAGGATCTGCCCGTCCATGCCGACCACTGAATAAAGCCCCTGCTTGTTGCGCAGTTTGGGGCGTTTTTCGATGGTGTAGAGCGGGTGCTCCGCGGTGCGGCGGAACACAGAAAACACGGCCACGTCTTTCAGATTTGAAATCCCATAGTCGCGCCACTCTCCGGCGGCGACCATGCGGCCGTAAAGAGATAGGATCACGTTCAGCTCTGTGCGGTGAAAGGCCACCTGCTGCGGCACGGGATGTCCGTTTTGAAACGGGGTCGGTGTGGTCATATTCATGGAAATCAGCGTCGCTCTGTTTTTTGCAGAAATCAACCCTGCCTAGGTTTTGCCGTAAAGAGATACCTAAATTGCCCTCGATGTTCCCCGAATCCGCCCAATCCCAAGAGCATAAAGGCATTGTAGCGAGATCTTCCCGCTCACATCCCCGGTGGCGCAGTTTTCTTGCCCCCACCCGACGCGCCGCCGGGGGCCTTCTTTTCCAGATCAGTTGTGACGCGCTTCGGGCCTGATTAGGCAAAGCTCCCGTGACAGAACCAACCCGAGGACACCGCACCGCCGTGGGCGTAAAACAGCCACAAGCGGTCCCCCTCGGCACAGATGATATCCCAATAATCCCGTGTCCCGCTGCGCCAGTCAGGATCATCAAGCCACCATTCCGGCGCAAGGCGTTCCGGGCCGCGGGAGTGATGCAGTGTCAGGCTGCGTCCGCGCCAGCGAAAGCCGCGTGGCACGGCAGGCGTATCGGGGGCCGAAACCGGCTCGGGCCGCCACAGCAGGACGGGGCGATCCAGCTTGTAATCCGGCCAGGGATCGGCAAACGGCTCGGACCAGGCCGCCGCCAGAATGCTATGTGACTTTTCCGGAATATGGCTTTCGGCGGGATGCACACGGGTGATGCGTTCCAATCCGATGCGCGCGCCAATGCGCCCCAGCAGATCGTCCATCGCCGTCGAACGGGCCAGACGATCCGCCACCTGTCGCCCTGCCTCGGCATGGCCCGTCATCTGACGCCGAGAAAGATGTTCGGTCAAAGGCGCTTCGAGGCGCAAAAGATCAAACCCGAATTCGGAAACCAAATCCCCCAGTTTCATTGCCAAAAGTGGACGAATACGGTGCGGATCATCCGAGGCGCGCGCCAGACCGACCTCGAGTTCCTGCATGGAATGGTCTGTACGAAAGGCCTGAAGGCGCACGACGCGCGCGCCCTGAGATTTGTCTTTCAGGCGCTGGCACAGGCGCGGCAAAAGCCGGTCCAATGCGGCCAGAACGTCGTCCTCCAGGCCAATCGGCTCGGGGAAACTCAGCCTGACCGCAAACCGCGGCGGAGGCGCGGCGGGGCTGACCGGTTCGGGCTGATGACCCATCGCCTGATCCAGCCGCATCACCAGATCACGCCCAAACCGCCGCGCGAGACCCGCACGGGGCTGCCCCAGAAGATCTCCGATGTTGCGGATCCCAAGGCGCAATAGCTGTGTTTTATTGTCCTCTGACAGGCGCAGTGCGGCCACCGGCAGATCAGACAGCGCGGCATAGGTCTGACCCGGCGCGGCAATTCGATAGCTCTGGGCAGGCAGCTCTCCGACACGCGGAGCTGCGCCACCCCGCTCCCAATGGCGACGCTTGACTGCGCGGGATCTTGTGGCGCGGGCCTCTTGATCGATGGCGTCCCCACTGCGCAGCTGCGCGCCGGGCTGGCCTGCGTATCGCGCCAAGGCCCAGGCCGCGCCCACCGTATCAGCAACACCGGCCTGCACCGAAAGCCCCAGCGACACGCAATCCTCTTGAACCTGCGTCAGCATCGCCTCTTCACCGCCGTAAAGATGGGCACAACCGGTGATATCCAGCAGCAGACTATTCGGCAGCTGTTCTGACACCCAGGGCGAAAACTTGCCTGCCCAGCGCCTCAGGGATGTCAGGAACAATGCCTCAGAGCGGGGATTTTGCAGGCGCGTCAACACCTCGGGGCACATGGCCTGCGCATCGCGCAAAGGTTGGTCATGTGTCAGACCCGCGGCCTGAGCCTGTGAGTTCATCGACGCAATCACCTGCATCTGCCCCGTGTCGCGCAACACCACGAACGGGCGCTCCGCCAACATCGGGTCTTGGCGGATCAACCGTTCGGCCCCCAGGCGTGGGAACCACAAAGAAAGGACACGTCGTTTGGGCATTGGGCAGCAATGTTCCACTTTTGTTCTAATTTTCTAACTTGATTCTGCCGCCGAGTCGAGGCTGTGTAAGGACAGCCAAAAGGAGAGCCCTATGCGAAGAACCGCCCTGATAATGTCCGCCAGCCTGATGATTGCGACGGTGGCCCTTGCCCACAACGGGGTTCAGAACCCGGCAGTGATGGCGCGCATGCAGGGAATGGAACAGCTGGGCGCGGCCTCGAAAGTTCTGGGCAACATGGCCCGTGGGCGCGTTGCTTTTGATGCAGAAGCCGCTGCCGCCGCCAAGGCTGCCTTGGTGCAACACGCCTCTGAAATCCCTGCCCTCTTTGAGGCGCAAGAGGACGATCCGAAAAGCGAAGCCCGCGCTGAAATCTGGGAGGATTTCGCGGGGTTCACCGAAAACGCCAACGCGCTGAAAGACGCAGCCGAGGCGCTGGACATCACAAACGCCGATACGATCGGATCCGGCATGGGCGCGATCGGAGGCACCTGCCGCAGCTGTCACCGCTCTTATCGCCAATAACGATATTAGCGCTGAGAAAGCGCAAGAAACGGGCTGATTGCACCGCAACCTCCTTGCAAATGTAGCGTATCCACTTTGCAAGGAGACACAAATGTCCTTTCGTATTAAAGGTTTGGACCCCAAGCCCTTTCAGCATCTCTATGGGAAATCCGACCAAGAGCTCGCGGCCCTTCACATCAGCCGCCACAAGGTCGACGCCTATCCGGCCTTTCCGGACCGCGTAAGTCTTGCGCCCATCGAAATTGGCGAAACCGCGCTGTTGTTGAACTATGAGCACCTGCCCGTAGACAGCCCCTACCGTGCGCGGCATGCGATTTACGTCCATGAAGGGGCCGACACGCCCTATGGGGCGGAAGACACGCTGCCTGCCATTCTAACCACCAACCCAATCGCTTTGCGTGGCATTGATTCCGATGGGTGCATTCAGGATGCCGAACTGGCCCAAGGCGACGCCGTGCGCACCAGCATAGAGCGTATGTTCCACGATCGTTCCATTGCCTATATTCACACGCATTTCGCAGCCCGCGGCTGTTTTGCCGCCCGCGTTGATCGCACCTAGGCTTCTGTCGCACTTTAACATTTCTGAGTCGGATGTCTGATTGCACCGACTCAAGATTTGCAGCAAGCTCGCACGCAAGAACAGTTGGAGGAGTACCCAATATGCGCACACGTGCTGCAGTCGCCCTCGAGGCAGGCAAACCCCTTGAAGTGATGGAGGTGAATCTGGACGGCCCGAAGAAGGGCGAGGTTCTGATCGAAGTCAAAGCAACCGGCATTTGCCACACCGACGAATTCACGCGCTCTGGAGCCGATCCCGAAGGGCTGTTTCCGTCGATCCTGGGCCATGAAGGCGCGGGTGTCGTCGTGGAAGTTGGCGAAGGCGTCACAACCCTGAAACCGGGCGATCACGTGATCCCGCTTTACACGCCGGAATGCCGTGAGTGTCACTCTTGTCTGTCTGGCAAAACCAACCTGTGCACGGCCATTCGCGGCACCCAGGGTCAGGGCCTGATGCCCGACGGCACAACACGGTTCTCGATGCTGGATGGCACGCCGATCTATCACTACATGGGCTGCTCCACCTTTGCCAATCACACGGTTCTGCCGGAAATCGCGCTGGCGAAAGTCCGCGAAGACGCGCCGTTTGATAAGATTTGCTACATCGGCTGCGGCGTGACCACCGGCATCGGCGCGGTGATCAACACGGCAGGTGTGGAGATTGGGTCGACAGCCGCGGTCTTTGGTTTGGGCGGCATCGGCCTGAACGTCATCCAAGGCCTGCGCATGGCGGGAGCAGACAAGATCATCGGCGTTGACCTCAACAACGACAAAGCAGAGATGGCGCGCAAGTTCGGCATGACCGATTTTGTGAACCCGTCCGAGCTGGGCGACCAGTCCGTCACAGACCGGATTGTCGAGCTGACCAAGACCGAGAAAGACCAGTTTGGCGGCGTGGACTATTCCTTTGACGCCACCGGAAATGTTCAGGTCATGCGGGACGCGCTGGAATGCTCGCACCGCGGCTGGGGTGTTTCTGTGATCATCGGCGTCGCGCCGGCTGGTGCCGAGATCTCGACCCGTCCGTTCCAACTGGTCACAGGCCGCGTCTGGAAAGGCACCGCTTTTGGAGGCGCCAAAGGCCGGACCGATGTGCCGCAATTCGTGGACTGGTACATGGATGGCAAGATCGAAATCGACTCAATGATCACACACAAGCTGACCTTGGATCAGATCAACGACGGATTTGACCTGATGCACGAAGGTAAGTCCATTCGGGCCGTCGTCGAATTCTAAACTACTGAAAGCATTGACAGAAAACGCGCCTTCCGGGGCGCGTTTTTTTATGCGCCGTAACGCGCCATAAAGGTTTCCACGGCCTCTTCGGCCACCAGCGCAATCTCTTCTTGTGAAAAGTCGCTTTCGACCCCGAATGCCGCGCGCACAAACAGATCCGCCTTGCAAAGCTCTGTGAACTGATAGGCAGCCATGTCGATGTTATCGATCTTCAGCTCGCCACACTCCGCCGCCGCGCGCAGATGCAAGACAAGCTGATCGTGGCCATTCTTTGGACCATTCTCGAAATAGGTCTGGCTGAGCTCAGGAAACCGGTCGCGTTCTGCAAGACAGATGCGAAACACCCGCTGCGCGAACCGAGACACCAGAAAACTTGTCAGCCCGTAAGCGGCCGTCTGCAGCGCCTCGCGGGTTGGGGCCGTTGGGTCGATGCGGGCTTCGATCTCGCCAGACATGCGATCACATTCCGCTTGAATGACCTCTTGGAACAACCGCCGCTTATCAGTGAAATAACTGTAAAGCGTGGCCTTGGACACGCCCGACACTTTCGCGATCTCGTCAACGCTTGCGCCCTCAAACCCGTCGCGCATAAACACCTCACGCGCGCCGGCGAGGACTTGGTCGACCTTGCGGCCTTTACGGGCAATGGGGCTGTGCGTGTTCATGAGATCCTGTCACTTGCTGTCTATAGTTTTAAACTGAGCAGTTTAGTTTTTACAAGCTCAGGTTTCACACAACCCATGGGCCCATAAGCACAAATCCGCGAACACACACAAAACAGAGGCTTGATTTATAGACGCAAGGCCCAAGTTCAAGGGGCGCAGCCCATTAAGGCGTTGTGATTTGGTAAGAACCTGTTACCAAATTCTCATGCTGGCAATTTTTCTAAAAACACTGCCGTTTTTTGCGATTATCGCGCTGGGGTATATGGCGGGGCGACGGGGGTTCTTTAATCAGGACGCCACGGCCTATTTGACGAAATTCGTCTTCTATTTTGCCCTGTCGGCGATGCTGTTCAAATTCTCGGCCAATCTGTCCTTGGGCGAAATCTGGGACTGGCAGGTGATCTGGGCCTATCTCGCAGGGACCACCGCCGTCTATGTCGTGGCCACGTGTGTCTGCCTTTTGCGCGGCGAGGACGTGCCGACCACGGCAGTGGAAAGCCAATGCGCTGTGATCGGAAACGTGGGCTTTCTTGGCATTCCGATGCTGCTTCTGCTTTTCGGCGAGGCCTCGATTGGCCCCAATATGCTGGTTCTGATGGTGGACCTCATCGTGTTTTCCTCTTTGATCGTCATTCTCATCACCGGTGCGCGCGATGGGCGCATGAGCCTTGGGATCCTGCAGACAATCGGTCTGGGACTTTTGCGCAACCCGATGATTGTCTCGATTGTTCTTGGGCTTGGGTGGTCCGCGATGGCATGGCCCATTCCCGAGGTCGCCAACACGTTTCTGGACCTTTTGGGATCCGCGGCAACGCCCGGTGCGCTGTTTGCAATCGGCGCGTCGCTTGCAGGGAAATCAGCCGAACGTCTGAGCGTCGCGGGCTGGATAACTTTTTGCAAACTGGTTCTGCACCCCGCCGCAGTTGCGATCTGCGCCCTGTTCATTTTCCAGATCGACATGTTCTCGGCTGGCGTCATCATCGCGGCAGCCGCTTTGCCGGTGGCGGGCAACGTCTTTATGATCGCGCAGAACTATGGCGTTGCCGCGCAGCGGGCCTCGACCGCCATTCTGATCTCGACCGCTCTCTCGATTGTGACCTTGTCGTTGGTCATCGGCTGGGTACAGATGCTGTGAAATCGGGCGCCTGTCGGATATCAGTCCTGCGAGGTCTTGTTGGCGCTTGCTCTTTGGGGAAACCTTGAGGTAGCCACAAGCCAAGCACGTGAATATTAGGAGCAAGGCCATGGAAATCATCTCCGAGAACGCATGTTTCGGCGGCACCCAGGGGGTCTATAAGCACCGCTCTGACAGTTGCCAGTGCGATATGACCTTTGGATTGTTCCTGCCTGCCGAGGCCAAGGACGGGCCGGTGCCCGTTCTGTGGTATCTGTCGGGCCTGACCTGCACGCATGAAAACGCAATGGTCAAAGCTGGCGCACAGGCCTGGGCAGCCGAGCAAGGCATCGCCGTGGTCTTTCCCGACACATCGCCACGCGGCGAAGGGGTTGCGGATGACGATGCCTATGATCTGGGACAGGGCGCCGGGTTTTATGTGAATGCCACCCAGTCACCCTGGGCCGAGCATTTCCAGATGTGGGACTATATCGCCGAAGAGCTGCCCGAGTTTCTTGGCAACGCTTTTCCATTGGACCTCGAGCGTCAGGCTATAACCGGCCACTCTATGGGCGGCCATGGCGCTTTGACCCTCGCGAGGTCCTTGCCGGGTCGGTTTAAATCCGTGTCGGCCTTTGCCCCGATTTGCAATCCTACGGGTGCGGACTGGGGTCGCAAACAGC
>NZ_CAXREH010000120.1:0-25348 GCF_964229375.1 Cognatishimia sp. | reverse complement strand
GTCGAATTTGAAACCCCAGAGCAGGCGCTGTTGGTCGGCAAAGAGGCTGAGAGGCAGGGCGTGTTGTTCCGTATTATCGGCGCCGTTTTGGCCATTGCGCCTCCCTACATCTCGACAGATGACGAGATCGACCATGTCATGATGGTGATGCGGGATAGCATCCTGAAAGTGCAGCCCTCGGCAACTGATTGAGGCAGACGTTCACTGGCCTGGCGGAAGAGTCGGCTTTGTCCCGCAATGTGTGGTTGTGGAGCAGGGTCAAATGCGCCGCAAAAAAACCAATGTCCGGTTGGAGGCCAACGTTCTCATAAGTCGAACCGCAGCGAATGACCGCTTTCTGTTTTGAGGCAAATCCAAACCGACGCTCAATCGTCAGTGGAAAGCTTGATCCAAAGCTGCTTCGCAGTGGACCAGGGTAGTGTCGAACACCGGAACCGAGACGTTGGTTTGATTGAGCAGCATGCCAACCTCTGTGCAGCCGAGGATCAAACAATCCGCGCCTTCATCACCAAGGCGGCTTGCAATACGCACATACTCAGCTTCGCTGCTGGGCGTAGTGATGTCCTTGCAGAGCTCTTCATAAATGATGCGATGCGTTTCTGCTCGGTCGGACTCGTTTGGTAAGACCGGCTCAAGACCAGCGTCTCGTAGACGTCCCGTATAAAAGTCTTGCTCCATTGTGAATGCCGTTGCCATGAGACCGGGACGCCGTAGCCCCGCATCACGAATTGCTTGTGCCGTGGCATCAGCAATGTGAAGCAAAGGAATCCCGACACCTGACATCATCTGATCCGCGAGCTTATGCATCGTGTTGGTCGCAAGAACCAGAATATCGGCACCGCCGCGCTCAAGCGCTTTGGCCTCCTCATTCAAGATGTCTCCGGCTCGCTCCCAATAGCCCTTTGCCTGAAGCACTTCGATCTCGGCAAAATCCAACGAACGGATGAGCAATTGGGGTGAATGCAGGCCGCCAAGTCTATCACGGGTGAGCCTGCAGAGTTCGGCATAGTAGAGCTGCGTAGATGCGGCGGACATGCCGCCAAGTATACCAATCGTCTTCAAATCTGCCTCGCCGCGAGTCTCTAATGTTGTGAGCATCATGATAAGGCAAAGCGGACATCAATTGAAGTTCCGCTTCGTCCGCAGAACCGACACACAAAAAAGCTCCCGAAGGTACCCTCGGGAGCTTTCTTTTTTGTAAGTCTCGACAAGACCAGAGCTTACGCGTTCGCCGCGCGGATTTTGTCGGCCATGTCTTTGTCAAATCCGACACCGTTGCTTTCAAACATGGTGTCCAGCTCGCCTGACAGGGTCATTTCGGTGATGATGTCGCAACCACCAACAAACTCGCCTTTGATGTAGAGCTGTGGGATCGTTGGCCAGTCGGAGTAATCCTTGATGCCCTGACGGATCTCGTCGTCAGCCAGTACGTTCACGTCGGTGTATTCGACGCCCATATAGTTCAGAACGCCAGCAACGCGGGACGAGAACCCGCACTGCGGCATCTCTTTGGTGCCTTTCATGAAAAGCACCACGTCGTTGGCTTTAACGGTCTCGTCGATTTGGGTTTTTGCATCAGTCATAAGTGTCTCCGATCGTCTTCACGATGTTTCGTCTTTGGCGCCGTAAAGGCGATGATAATCACGCGCGTAGTTGGCGTCGTCTTTGAAGCTGCGGACCGAACGGTCTGTGGCTTCGGTAAAACTGCCGTTCCAGGAATTGCTGCGATCCAGCGATTGGTTGCGGCGGTTGGCAGCGTCGACGACTTTCATGTCGGTGGCTTCCATGCCCAGCTCGGCGGTTCTGTCCTGAAATTGCGGCTGGCGCATCGCCAGCGGCCGGCGCGGGCCGGGCACAAACAGTGAGAGGATCCGCCGCAGCAGCGACATGTTACTCGGGCGCCTTTGTTGTCAGCGCCAGAGCGTGAAGTTCGCCGCTGTCGATGGCCGCTTTGACGGTGGCATTCACCGCGCGCTGCTGTTGAACCCGGCTCATGCCGCGAAAGCTCTCGTCGACGACTTCGGCTGCGAAATGTGCGCCATCGTCGCCTTGCACGGTGATCCGAGCGTTTGGAAATCCATCGCGGATCAGGGCTTCGATGTCAGAGGCAAGAATGGCCATGCGGGCTCCTATTAAGTGTTTGAGATGTAACTTAGGTCGCGGCCCGAAGGGCTGCAAGGGCCTTTGGATCGTCAAACAGCGATTGAAAGGCGGGAAGGGCGGTGTGATAGAGGTCAAAGACGCCGTCGGTTTCAAGCGCCGTCAGCGTTGACATGGTCCAGCCGTCGTCAGGTTCAGTAAACCCTGATTTCAGCATGTTCACCAGTTGAAGCTGTTCGTCCCCAAGTGGCAAGAGTTCCAGATATTTCACGATCTCAAGCGACTGATGCAGACGGCGCAACAGACGAAAGACTTCCATCATCTCGGGCAAGAGTTCAGGATGCGCGCGCCAATCTGTGCCGCCAAACACGCCCTGAACCGTATGTTGACCCGCGCCAAGGCAATCAAACTTGATACAACCTCCAAACCCTGAGGTGGCAAGATCGTCGTGAATGGCACAGGTGAAAGTCGTTGGGCTTAGGTTGGGGCAGGCGACACCGGCGGGTTTGTCGATTGCGAAATCATCGCCCCGGTCAAAATGCAGCGCCACACAGCAAAGCGAGCTGCAGGCGCTGCAGTCTGTTTTCATATCCGGGTAAGCGAAATCCCCGGTCGTCATTTAGGCGATGGCTTCTGCAAAGCTGCTGCGGAAGGTCTGTGCCAGATCTGCGAGCGGCGCTTCAGAGGCGCCCATGCGGACCTTGTCGCCGGTAAAGCGGCCCACCGATTGCAGGGTCACGCCAGCCTGACCAGCAGCAACCATCAGGGCTTCGGCCTGATCAAAGTTGCAGGCCACCAGATAACGTGCTTGGTCTTCGCCAAAGAGCGTCGCAGTAGAGGCGTCGTCTAGGTGAACACCAACCCCTGCTTGCTCAGCCATTTCAAAGGCCGCAAGCGCGAGGCCACCGTCGGACAGATCGGTGCAGGCCTTGATCATATCGCGATTGGCGCGGATGAAGTCGCCGTTTTTCTTTTCTTCCGCCAGATCGACAGCCGGAGCGTCGCCTTCTTCGCGGTTGAACACTTCGGCCAACAGCGCGGATTGCCCAAGATGGCCGTCGGTTGCGCCGACAACAAGGGCGACGTGACCTTCGCGCGCTTCGCCTGTGATGGGCTCTTCGTCGGCGCTTACCAAGCCCACGGCACCGATGGTCGGGGTTGGCAGGATCGCGTTGCCGTCGGTTTCATTGTAGAGGCTGACGTTGCCTGACACGATTGGCATGTCCAGCGCTTTGACTGCTTCGCCAATGCCTTTGATCGCGCCAACGAATTGTCCCATGATTTCAGGCTTTTCCGGGTTCCCGAAGTTCATGTTGTCGGTGGTGGCCAGTGGCGTTGCGCCCACGGCTGTCAGGTTGCGGTAAGCTTCGGCCACCGCTTGCTTGCCGCCCTCAACAGGGTTGGCTTTGACATAGCGCGGGGTCACATCAGAGGTGAAGGCCAGCTTTTTGTCGGTGCCATGCACCCGCAACAGGCCAGAGCCCACACCAGGACCGCGTGCGGTGTCGGCCATGACCATCGAGTCATATTGGTCATAGACCCATTGTTTGCCCGCATAGTTCGGGTTTGAAATCAGCGCTTTTAGGCCGTCAATCGGGTCGATTTCTGGCACATCACCAAGGGCTTCTGCCGCTGGTGTTTCCACCCAGGGGCGGTCGTATTCTGGCGCGGTGGAAGACAGTTTGGACAACGGCAGGTCTGCTTTGACCTCGCCATTGTGCAAAATAAGGAAGCGGTCTTCGGCGATGGTTTCACCGACGATGGCGAAATCCAGATCCCACTTTTCGAATACCGCGCGGGCGTCTGCTTCGAGCTCTGGTTTCAGAACCATCAGCATCCGTTCCTGAGATTCAGACAGCATCATTTCGTATGCGGTCATGTTCTCTTCGCGCTGTGGCACGTCTTCGAGGTTAAGCTTGACGCCAAGCCCGCCTTTGTCGCCCATTTCCACGGCAGAGCAGGTCAAGCCCGCAGCGCCCATATCTTGAATAGAGATTACCGCGCCGGTGGCCATCAGTTCGAGCGTGGCTTCCATCAGACGCTTTTCGGTGAAGGGGTCGCCGACCTGAACGGTTGGACGTTTCTCTTCAATGGTGTCGTCAAATTCCGCTGACGCCATGGTTGCTCCGCCAACACCGTCGCGACCGGTTTTTGCGCCCAGATAGACGACCGGCATGCCGACGCCCGAGGCCGCAGAATAAAAGATCTTGTCCGCATCCGCCAAGCCAGCGGCAAAGGCATTCACCAGACAGTTGCCATTATAGGCCGGATGAAAGCGGACTTCGCCGCCTACGGTTGGCACGCCGAAACAGTTGCCATAGCCGCCGACGCCCTCGACGACGCCGTTGACCAGCTGCTTTGTCTTGGGATGTGAAGTCTCGCCAAACGACAGAGAGTTCATCGCCGCGATTGGACGCGCGCCCATTGTAAAGACGTCCCGCAGAATGCCGCCAACGCCTGTGGCTGCACCTTGATAGGGTTCAATGTAGGACGGGTGGTTGTGGCTCTCCATTTTGAAGATAACCGCTTGTCCGTCGCCAATATCAATCACGCCCGCGTTCTCGCCTGGTCCACAGATCACCTGCGGGCCTTCGGTTGGCAACGTGCGCAGCCATTTCTTTGACGACTTATAAGAGCAATGTTCGTTCCACATTGCCGAGAAAATGCCCATTTCCGTGAAGGTCGGATCCCGCCCAAGAATGTTGATGACTTCGGCGTATTCATCTGGAGTGAAGCCGTGCGCGGCGATGACCTCATCTGTGATGATCGGATCTTGCATTCGGAGAACCTCGGTGCTGGAGCTGGCGTTGCGCGCTCTTTACGCCATGGTTGCCTAAAGGGGAAGGGGCTATGCGCGCGCGCGATATGCCAAAAAAAAGGCCGAGCAAACAAGCTCGGCCGAAGTCCAACAGGGAGGTATGAAGATGATGAGCGATTATGCAGTCATCGTCTTCGAAAGTTGAAATAAGTGGCACTGTGCGAATTTTCAAGAAAAACCACGCTGCACTCGCAGCAAAGCCGATATGCAGCGATTGCATACCTATAGGTTTCCCTGTTCCTTCATGTGCTTACGGCTGATGGCGATCTCTTCTTGGACGAAGTCACGGAAGGCCTGAATGCGCTTGGAGTGGCGCAGTTCTTCGGGATAGGCCAGGTAAACTGGGATTTCCTGGCTTTGCACTTCGGGCAATACGCGCACCAGTTCCGGGGATTCCTCGACAATATAGTCAGGCAAAGCGCCGACGCCGAGATCGTGAAGAACCGCCTGCAACACGCCATAATAGTTGTTCACGTTTAGGCGCGACTGAATGTTGTTGGTCAACAGCGTCTGAATCATGACAGCACCGGCGGACACCTGTTCAGAGCCCGGATTCTGACAAATCAAACGGTGATCCGCCAAGTCCTGTGGCATCTCTGGCGTGCCGTTTGCGTCCAGATAGGCTTGGGTTGCATAGAGGCGCATGCTGACGAACATCAGGCGTTTGCGGATCAGATCGGCCTGACTGGGCTCTTTCATGCGGATCGCGCAATCGGCTTCGCGCATCGGCAGGTCCAGCACCCGTTCTTCTAGCATCAGGTCGATATTCAGATCAGGGTATTTTTCATAAAGTTTGTGCAAGCGGGGGGCCAGCCACATGGTGCCAAACCCAAGCGTTGTCGTGACGCGCAATTCGCCAAAGACTTCTTCTTCGCTGTCGCGAATGCGCGCAGAGGCCGCATCCAGACGTTTTGCCATGGCCTTGGTGGCATCAAACAGCAGCTCACCCTGTTCGGTCAGAATCAAACCGCGTGCATGGCGGTGAAATAGAATCGTATTCAGGCTTTCCTCAAGCGCGCGCACCTGACGGCTGACCGCCGATTGCGACAGATTAAGCGTATCACCTGCGTGAGTTAGGCTGCCAGCGTCCGCAACCGCGTGAAATATTCGAAGCTTGTCCCAGTCCATATCCGCAACTTTCCATGTGCTTGACCCATACCTAGGCGAATTTCTGGAAAAACGAAACAATGTGACGCGAGGTTTCAAAAAAACCTCACAAATAACTGTTTCGTAGGTCAGTAATTGTGACCTAACCTTAGGCTATATTAAGTCTGTAGCCAAGTGTTGGGAGGCACCAAGCCCCATGAGCATCCAAAAGGTTTCCCTGAAGGATAAGTTTGATCTGTCAAAGAAGCAGATCCTGTTAAATGGTACCCAAGCCCTTGTTCGATTAATGCTAACCCAGAAGGCACGCGATGTGTCGGCTGGTCTGAACACCGCCGGATATGTCACCGGCTATCGCGGCTCGCCTTTGGGCGCAGTGGACAGCGTTATGATGAAAGCCACGCCCGAGCTGACCGAGGCGGATGTGCTGTTTCAGAGCGGTTTGAACGAAGATCTGGCCGCCACCCAGCTTTGGGGATCCCAGCAGGCCGAGCTGCGCGGCGAAGGCAAATACGACGGCGTCTTTGGCCTTTGGTACGGCAAAGGGCCGGGGGTTGACCGCACTGGTGACGCGATGCGGCATGCCAATATGGCAGGCACGTCGAAACATGGCGGCGTGCTTATGGCGCTTGGGGATGACCACACGGGCGAAAGCTCGACGGTCTTGCATCAATCCGAATGGGCGCTGGTTGACGCCTATATGCCCGTGGTTTCCCCCGCAGGTGTGCAGGAAATCATCGACTATGGTCTTTATGGGATTGCCCTGTCGCGCTTCGCAGGCGTTTGGGTCGGTCTGAAAACCATGAAAGATACGATCGAGGCGACGTCGGTCATCGATGGCTCTTTGGACCGCGTCAAATTGGTCGAACCCGATTTTGATATGCCCGAAGGTGGGCTGAACATCCGTCTTGGCGACACGCCCCACGCGCAGGAAGCGCGGATGATTGATTACAAACGCTTTGCCGCAGAAGCCTTTTCTCATGCCAACAAAATGGACAAGCGCATGTGGGGTAAACCCGGTGCAAAGATCGGTTTTGTTGCCGCGGGCAAAAACTGGCTCGACCTGACGCACGCCATGTCCTTGCTGGGCATTGACGAGGCCGAGGCAGAACGGTTGGGGATCACGACTTACAAGGTCGGGCAGGTGTTCCCATTGGACATGAAGGGCTTTCACGATTGGGCCGAAGGTCTTGATCTGATTGTGATTGTCGAAGAAAAACGCAAGCTTATTGAAGTGCAGGTCAAGGAAGCGATCTTTGATGATCGTCGCGGCCGCAGGGTCTATGGCTGGTATAAAGGCGGCGCGGGACAGATGCATCGCGAAGAGCTGTTCCCGACCCGCGATGCGTTGAACCCGATCATGATTGCGCAGAAAATCGGCGAGATCCTGATCGAAGAAGAGCGCAATACGGACAGCATCAAGAACGGATTGGCGCTGTTGGACGAAGCACGCCGGTCAGACAACGCCGAGGATATTACCGCACGGGTGCCGCACTTCTGTTCGGGCTGCCCGCACAATTCATCCACGCGTGTGCCAGAAGGCAGCCGCGCCTATGCGGGGATCGGCTGTCACTACATGGTTCAGTGGATGGACCGCGAGACCGATGGCTTTACCCACATGGGGGCCGAGGGTGCCAACTGGATCGGCGAGGCGCCGTTTTCAAACCGTGAGCATATTTTCCAGAATTTGGGCGATGGCACCTATAACCACTCGGGTGTTCAGGCGATCCGCGCGGCTTTGGCTGCGGGCACAAATATCACCTATAAGATCCTCTATAACGACGCCGTCGCCATGACGGGCGGGCAGGCCAATGACGGCGATCTGGACGCACCTAAAATCACCCGCGAGCTGATCGCCATGGGCGTGAAAACAGTGGTCGTGGTCTATGATGAAAAAGAGGACGTTGTCCAAAGCGCGTTCCCGAGCGGCGTGCCGTTTCATGAGCGTGCCGAGATGATGTCGGTGCAAGAGAAACTGAGCAAAGTCAGCGGTGTATCGGCGATTGTTTATGTTCAGACTTGTGCTGCCGAAAAACGTCGTCGCCGCAAGCGCGGCACATTCCCAGACATCGACAAACGCGTGTTCATCAACACAGACGTCTGCGAGGGCTGTGGTGATTGCGGCGTGCAATCCAACTGTGTGTCGATCGTTCCGGTGGAAACCGAACTGGGGCGCAAGCGTGCGATTGATCAATCCAGCTGCAACAAAGACTTCTCTTGCGTGAACGGCTTCTGCCCGTCCTTTGTGACACTCAAAGGCGCAAAGCTGCGCAAAGAGGCGGCCCGCGATATTGAGCTGCCTGACATGCCAGATCCCAAGATCAAGCCCATCGAGACCACCCATAACGTGGTGATCACCGGCGTCGGCGGCACTGGCGTTGTGACCATCGGTGCGGTGCTGGCGCAGGCTGCCCAGATCGACGGCAAAGCAGCCGGCATGATGGAGATGGCAGGGCTGGCGCAAAAGGGCGGTGCGGTGCATATCCACTGCCGTCTGGCCGAAACGCCAGAGGCCATCAGCGCGATCCGCGTGGCCACCGGCGAATGTGACGCGCTGATCGGTGGCGATCTGGTCGTGAGTGCGGGTGCCAAGACGCTTGGCCTGACCTCTGCTGGACGCACAGGTGCGATTGTGAACAGTCACGAGATCATCACCGGTGAATTCACCCGCAACACGGAATTCCAGATCCCAGCAGATCGCCTGACCTTGGCACTTGAGGCGCGCCTGCGCGACGGGCTTGCTCTGTTCAACGCCAGCGAACTTGCGCGCGTCGCGATGGGTGACTCGATCTATTCCAACATGATGATCTTTGGCGCGGCCTGGCAGAAGGGGCTTGTGCCGATCAGCCATGGCGCAATCATGTCGGCCATCGAGTTGAATGGCGCGGCCGTTGAGCGCAACAAACGCGCCTTTGAGCTGGGCCGTTGGGCGGTGCTTTATCCACAAGAGGTGTCGACGATGTTGGCCCCGAATGTTGTGAAGCTGCCTGCAACGCTGGACGAGAAAATCACGCATCGTGAACAGCATCTGGTGGCCTATCAAAACAAGGCTCTGGCTAAGAAATACCGTGCCATGGTGGATGGGATTTCTGATGTTCGGATGAAAGAAGCGGTTGCTAAGGGCTATCATAAGCTCTTGTCCTATAAGGATGAATATGAGGTCGCGCGCCTGCATCTGGATACGGTCAACAAGGCCAAAGACCAATTCGAAGACGGCTTTGACGTAGCCTTTCATCTGGCGCCGCCGTTGCTGTCCAAAGAAGGGTCAAACGGGCGTCCGCAAAAACGCGAGTTTGGCGCAGGCATGATCCGGTGGTTCAAACTTCTGGCGCGTCTTAAGTCCTTGCGCGGCACGCCGTTGGATCTGTTCGGGCGCACCGAAGAACGCAAGATGGAGCGCACTCTGATTGCTCAATATGAAAGCGACATGGCGGAAATCCTGAAAGACAATTCAGAGAACGCCAGCGACGAGGCCATCGCCCTTGCCGAACTGCCTCTGCAAATTCGCGGCTTTGGGCCGGTAAAGGCCGCGAACGAAGCCAAGGCTGCCAAGCGCCGCGAGGAGATTTTGGCGGCGATCCGCACACCAAATCGGCAGAAAACAGCCGCGGAATAGCGGTTGGCTGCGACGGATTGTAATGATTACGTTACATGTCGCTTTAATGACTAGGAAAGGTGGCGTCTTGCGATTATGTAGGCGCCACCTTTGCCAATAGTCTTGAGGATGAGACCTCTCATGGCCAGCAATCGCGCCGTTGTACGGGACATCAGCTATGCCCATTCCGCCGCTACAAAAGGCGGTCGGACCCTTATTCGCGTTATGGAAAACACGACAGGCCGTATGCGCCTGATCCGCCGCGCGAAAGGCTATGAGGACGAAGTCGCACAGGGGCGGGATTTTTGGCGTGTCATGGTGGAACGCTATGGCCTGAGCCTAGAGGTAACCGGCGGCTCGCTCAGCAATATTCCGGCGGACGGGCCGTTGCTGCTGATTGCGAACCATCCCTATGGCATTCTGGATGGCCTGATGATGGGGCATATCCTGTCTGAAGTGCGCGGTGATTTCCGCATTCTGGCGCATCAGGTGTTTCGCAAGGCCGAAGATCTTAATCGTATCATTTTGCCGATCAGCTTTGATGAAACCAAAGAGGCCATGAAGCTGAACCTGCAGACCCGCAAGGAAGCCCTGCGGTATCTGGCGGATGGCGGTGCGATCGGGATTTTCCCTGGTGGCACTGTCAGCACAGCAGAACGCCCGTTTGGCGAGCCTTTAGATCCGGGCTGGCGCGGGTTTACCGCACGTATGGTTGCGAAATCCGATGCGGCCGTTGTGCCTGTTTTCTTTGATGGCACCACTTCGCGTCTGTTTCAGCTGGCCAGCCATCTGCACTACACATTGCGCATGGGGTTCCTGATCCGCGAATTCAAAAAGCGGGTTGATACACCTGTACGTGTGGTCATCGGGGAGCCAATCTCGCCCGTGGAACTCGACAAGCGCCGCAAAGACACCAAAGCCCTCATGGACTTCCTGCGACAGGAAACTTATGCTTTATCACCAAGACCCCTGGCCACTGATGCCTATGGGTTTGAGTTTGAGAATAAGTACAAGGCGTAAAGCCTGCCTCAAGAGGGCTTGAGCATATGGCAGTTGGAATTTTCGATAGCGGTTTAGGTGGTTTGACGGTGCTGGATGCTGTGTCCAAGACCTTGCCAGACGTCCCCTTTGTTTACTTCGGTGACAACGCACATGCGCCTTACGGGGTGCGGGATGCGGATGATATCTATGGTTTGACCACCCAAGCGCTTGAGCGGATGTGGGACGAGGGTTGCGATCTGGTGATCCTGGCCTGCAACACGGCAAGCGCTGCGGCATTGCGGCGGATGCAAGAAAGCTGGCTGCCTGCAGAGAAACGCGCATTGGGCGTTTTTGTGCCGTTGATCGAGGCGCTAACAGAGCGGCAGTGGGGCGATAATTCGCCGCCGCGTGAGGTCGAGGTCAAACATGTGGCGTTGTTTGCAACACCCGCCACCGTGTCCAGCCGTGCCTTTCAACGTGAACTGGCGTTCCGGGCCATCGGTGTGGATGTCGAGGCGCAGGCCTGTGGCGGCGTCGTAGATGCCATCGAAGACGGCGACATGATCCTGGCCGAAGCTTTGGTGCGCAGCCATGTCGATGCGTTGAAACGTAAAATGCCAACGCCGCAGGCGGCCATTCTGGGCTGTACGCATTATCCGTTGATGGAAGACATTTTTCAGGACGCGCTTGGCCCTGACGTCAAAGTTTATAGTCAGGCGAGCCTCGTGGCAGACAGCCTTGCGGATTATCTGACCCGTCACCCTGATATGCAGGG
This sequence comes from Cognatishimia sp., assembly GCF_964229375.1. Classification (GTDB taxonomy): domain Bacteria; phylum Pseudomonadota; class Alphaproteobacteria; order Rhodobacterales; family Rhodobacteraceae; genus Cognatishimia. The sequence goes on along the minus strand of NZ_CAXREH010000120.1, from coordinate 13,975 downwards.
CGCGGGCGGTGACAGCAAATTTCTGACCACGGGTGACCCGGCGCGGGTCTCGGTGCGCGCGACCCAGTTCTTGCGACGAAAGATCGAGTTTACTGCTGCTTGATCCTGCGCGTCGCTGCGCATAAAACCCCTAAAAATAGACGCCAAAGCGCTATTCGCGCCACGGCGACCAGTTATGAAAGAGGTCTGATATGACCCATAAAATCGCAATCCTTGGCGCGTCCGGATATACCGGCGCCGAGTTGATCCGGATCATCGCCACCCATCCCAGCATGAAAATCGTGGCATTGGCGGCCAATTCCAAGGCCGGCAAACCGATGTCTGAGGTGTTCCCGCATCTGCGCCATCTGGACTTGCCGGATCTGACTACGATTGACGACATCGACTTTGATGCCGTCGATCTGGTGTTCTGTGGCTTGCCCCACGCAACCAGTCAGAAGGTCATCAAGGCGCTGCCTGATACCGTCAAAGTTGTTGATTTGTCTGCCGATTTCCGTCTGCGGGATCCAGAGGAATATGCCAAGTGGTATGGCGGCCAACACGATGCCGTCGAGCTGCAGGGCGAGGCGGTCTATGGGCTGACAGAGTTCTACCGCGAACAGATCAAATCGGCACGGCTGGTGGCAGGTACTGGCTGTAATGCCGCGACCGGTCAATTTTTGCTGCGCCCATTGATCGCGGCGGGTGTGATTGATCTGGATCAGATCATTCTGGACCTGAAATGCGCGGTGTCCGGTGCGGGGCGGTCGCTGAAGGAAAACCTGCTGCATGCCGAACTGTCAGAGGGCTATAACGCCTATGCCGTTGGCGGAACCCATCGGCACCTGGGCGAGTTCGATCAGGAATTCAGCGCCATCGCGGGGCGTGAGGTGAAAATCCAGTTCACACCGCATCTGCTGCCTGTGAACCGGGGCATCCTTGCCACCGGATATGTGCAGGGCGACGCGCAAGAGGTCTATGACACGATGGTCGCGGCCTATCAGGATGAGCCCTTCATCGAAGTGCTGCCCTTTGGCGAGACCCCATCGACCCACCACGTGCGTGGATCGAACTTCTGCCACATCGGGGTGACCAAGGATCGGATCGACGGGCGGGTGATACTTGTTGCCGCACTCGACAATTTGACCAAGGGCTCCTCTGGACAAGCGGTTCAGAACGCCAATCTTATGCTAGGAGAGGCGGAGACAGCCGGGCTGATGCTCGCGCCGTGTTTCCCGTAGACCAGCGCAGGAGGGCCAGATGAAGGGCCTGAAAAAGCAAAGACGGATCCAGATCATTGTCGCAGCACTGGTGGCACTTGTCGTGTCCACCGGGTTGATCGGCTATGCCATGCGCGACGGGATCAATTTTTTCCGCTCGCCATCGCAGGTCGTGGCCGAACCGCCGACCCCGAACGAAGTCTTCCGTATTGGCGGACTGGTCGAAGAGGGCTCTCTGATACGCGGGCAGGGTGATACCGTGACCTTTTCCGTCACCGATGGCGGTGCTTCGGTGCCGGTCAGCTTTGCTGGTGTGTTGCCTGACTTGTTCGCAGAAAACCAGGGGATGGTTGGACAGGGTCGCTACATTGATGGCGTCTTTCAAGCCTCTGAAATTCTTGCCAAACATGACGAGACCTATATGCCCAAAGAGGTCGTAGACGCCCTGAAAGAGCAAGGCGTCTATAAAGGCGAAGACAGCTAATTCCTGAACCGTTGCGCGCCCCGCGCGCGCAACATGCGGTGTGATTTAATCCTTCGACCCAAGCCTTGCACGCATCAAACTATGCGAGGCTGGAATGGACGTCAGACAAATTGCTAAACAGATTGTCGCCCGCGAAGGCGGCTATGTGAACGACCCAGATGATCCCGGTGGGGCGACGAATTTTGGGGTGACGCTGGGCACGCTGAAACACCTTGGGCTGGACGTGACGCAAGATGGGCAGATCACAAAGGATGATGTCAAAGCCCTGACGCCTGAACAAGCCGTCGAGATCTTTGTGCGTGATTATTTCCAAGCGCCTCGGATCAACGAGTTGCCGCCCGGTTTGCAGGCCTCGGTGTTTGATATGTTCGTGAACGCCGGCGCCAATGCGGTGCGTATCCTGCAAAGATTGCTGAACGACATGGGGCAGGCGGTGGAGGTCGATGGGGTGATCGGACCCAAGACGTTGGACGCGGTCGAGGCCGCTGCCGCGCTTGCTCCGGATCATCTGAGTGACGCCTATTGCATCGCGCGGCGAAATTATTATTTTCGCATCGCGGACGATGCCCCGAAGCTGCGCAAATTCGCCCGCACAAAGGCGGGTGGAAAGGGCGGCTGGATCCGCCGCGCCGAAGAGTTCATCTCGCCGCGGTATCACCTAAGCCTTCAGGAATTTGAAGCGCGGGTTGCGACATGGGGTTGATGGGGCATCTGTTGGATCTGATTTTTGGCGGTGGACGCAATGCGCTCACCGAGACCGCCGAGGTGTTTCGCGAGAATGCCGAGAAAGGTGCCAAGCGTCACCACGGATTAAGGCAGGCGACACTGGCGCAGTTTGGCCATGAATTCCGCCGCAAGAACCGCTCGGGGTTTGATCGATTGATGGACGCAATCAACCGCTTGCCGCGTCCTTTGATGGCTTTGGGCTGCATCGGCTTATTTGTCGCAGCGATGACCGACCCGCTGTGGTTTGCCGCGCGAATGCAGGGGATCGCCTTGGTACCTGAACCTCTGTGGTGGTTGCTGGGCGTGATCGTCAGTTTCTATTTCGGCGCGCGTCATCAAGCGAAAGGCCAGCAATTTCAGAGGGATAGCGCGCAGAACCTTGCGCAGGCCGTTCAGGTTGCCGAGGCCGTTAGGCAACTGGAACGAATAAATGATCCCGCCAAAAGCCCGATTTCTGAGGCAAACCCCGCGCTTGCAGACTGGCGACGTGCACAAAGTTAGCGCGGGCTGACGCGCGACATCTGCCCCTTTGTCGGGAAATTGAATTGGCGCGGGCGTCCACCAGACCTATATCTGGGCGCATGATAGTAGAACTCGGTCACTTCGCGTTGATTCTTGCGGCTGTAACAGCCGTGGTTCAATCCATCGTTCCTTTGGTTGGGGCTCATTATCGCTGGAGCGGCTGGATGGCCTTGGGCGACACGGCGGCGACGATCCAGTTTGTGCTGACCTCGGCGGCCTTTGCGGCGCTGACCTATGCCTTTGTGGTCAGCGACTTCTCTGTGCATTTGGTCTACGCCAATTCACATACGCTTAAGCCGATGATCTACAAAATTTCGGGCGTCTGGGGGAACCACGAAGGGTCGCTGTTGCTCTGGACCCTGATCCTGACGTTGTTTGGTGCCTGTCTGTCGTGGTTTGGCGGCAACCTGCCTCCGACGCTCAAGGCGCGTGCGTTGGCGGTGCAATCCTCAATCGCGGTGGCGTTTTTCGCCTTTATGATCTTCACCTCCAACCCGTTTATCCGCATGGATTTGGTGCCGTTTAACGGTCAGGATTTGAACCCGCTGTTGCAAGACGTTGGCTTGGCGTTGCATCCGCCGTTTCTGTATCTGGGCTATGTGGGCCTTTCGATGGCGTTTTCCTTTGCGGTTGCGGCCTTGATCGAAGGGCGCGTGGATGCAGCCTGGGCGCGCTGGGTCAGGCCATGGACGTTGGCTGCTTGGATATTCCTGACCATCGGCATCGCGCTTGGATCGTGGTGGGCCTATTACGAATTGGGCTGGGGCGGGTTCTGGTTCTGGGATCCGGTCGAAAACGCCTCTTTCATGCCGTGGTTGTTGGCTGCGGCCCTTTTGCATTCGGCCATCGTTGTGGAAAAGCGCGAAAGCCTGAAGGCCTGGACGATTTTGCTGGCTATTCTGGCGTTCGGGTTCAGCCTGATTGGAACCTTCATCGTGCGGTCGGGCGTTCTGACCTCGGTGCATGCTTTCGCCAATGACCCAGAGCGCGGTGTGTTTATCCTGATCATTCTCGCGGTCTTCTTGGGCGGTGCCTTGACCCTGTTTGCTGCCCGTGCCGCGGTGCTTGAGGCGAAGGGTGTCTTTGGTGTTGTCAGCCGCGAAGGGATGCTGGTTGTGAACAACATCCTTTTGGCGGTCGCCTGTTTCGTGGTGTTTATCGGCACGATCTGGCCGCTGGTCGCCGAGCTGTTTTTTGACCGCAAGCTGTCAGTTGGGCCGCCGTTCTTCAATATGGCCTTTACGCCCTTCATGGTGGCCCTTGGGGCGCTGTTGCCGATTGGGGCCATGACACCATGGAAACGCGGCAAGCTTGGCCGTATCGCGCGCCCGTTGGTGCCTGCGTTGGTGCTGGTTGTCGCAGTGGCAGGGTTGATCTGGGCGATGCAGACAGAGCGCACGTTGTTGGGCCCCATCGGGCTGTTGCTGGCCAGCTGGATGGTGCTTGGCGCGGTTCTTGATCTGTGGAGCCGCACCGGACGCGGCGACAGGGCTGCACGCCTGCGTCGTCTGGGCAAGCTGCCGGGTGCTGACTGGGGCAAGGCGATTGCGCACGGCGGGCTGGGCGTGACGATGTTTGGCATCGCAGGGCTGACCGCGTGGGAAGTCGAAGACATCCGCGTTGTGCAATTGGGCGAGGCCTTTAGTGTCGGCCAATACGAGATGGTTCTGGAGGATGTTCAGGACGTAGAAGGCCCCAATTATCTGGCCACCACCGGCACCGTTCGCGTGACGCGCAATGGCAGCGACGTTGTGGTGCTTTACCCCGAAAAACGCATCTATCCGGTGGCGCGCATGCCCACGACCGAAGCCGCGATCGACTATCGGTTCTTGCGCGACATTTATGTGGTGTTGGGCGATGCGCAGGACGACGGCGGCTATACTGTGCGCAGCTATGTAAAGCCGTTGACCAACTGGATCTGGTTTGGCTGCATCCTGATGGCACTGGGCGGGCTGGCCAGCCTGTTTGACCGTCGCTATCGCGTGGCGTCTGGAGCGCGCAAATCAAAGGCGGTACCGGCGGAATGAAACGGCTGATTTTCTTGCTCTGGCTGATTGCAACGCCGCTATACGCTGTGGAGCCGGACGAGGTCTTGCCCGATCCGGGCCTTGAGGCGCGCGCGCGGTCGCTGTCGCAAGAATTGCGCTGCCTTGTCTGCCGCAATGAGAGCATTGATGAATCCAACGCCGAGGTCGCGCGTGATCTACGATTGCTGGTGCGCGAGCGGATCATGGAAGGCGACGCGGACGACGAGGTTCTGGCCTTTGTTGTGCATCGCTATGGTGAATATGTTTTGCTGAACCCGCGCGCGGATGGGGCCAATCTGGTTCTTTGGGCGGCAGGGCCTGTTATGCTGTTGATCGCGCTGGCGCTTGGTCTTGGCTATGTGCGTCGCCGCAGTCAGGCCAGTGTCACCGGGTTTCGCGCTCTAAGTGATGAAGAAAAACGACGCCTTGAGGAAATCCTTAAGGAATGACGCTGGGTTGCCCTTCACTTCCTTCGCGCTGACCTTATTTTGACCGCAGACAAGGCGACGGAGGCCTCTTTATGGAATATCAAGCGATCGATTTCAGTGTGCAGGACGGCTATGCACAGATCACGCTCAATCGCCCCGAGAAGTTGAACGCGATCAACACCCAGATGCGGGCAGAGATCACGCATGCTGTGCGCGACGTATCCCAGAACCACGAAAGCCTTGGCGCACGTGCGCTGGTGCTGACAGGGGCTGGCAGAGGGTTCTGCGCCGGTCAGGATCTTGGCGGGCAGGGGTCTGTCGCGACCATGGATCTTGAGCGCGTGCTGCGCGATGAGTACACGCCCATGCTGCGCGCCATTGTGGATTGCGAGGTGCCAACGGTTGCCGCCGTGCACGGCGCTGCTGCCGGAGCTGGTGCGAATTTGGCCCTGATCTGCGACGTGGTGATCGCGTCTGAAAGTGCCTATTTCATGCAGGCCTTTACCCGCATTGGCTTGATGCCCGACGCCGGGGGCACCTTTATGATGCCGCGTCTGGCCGGAAACGCCAAAGCGATGGGCGCTGCATTGTTTGCAGAAAAGATTTCCGCGCGTCAGGCGGATGACTGGGGCCTGATCTGGGAAGCGGTGTCTGATGCAGAGTTTGATGCCCATTGGAAAGCCCGCGCGGCGCATCTTGGGGCAGGACCAAGTGGTGCGTATTATGCTTTGAAACAGGCAATCCGTGCGACGTGGGACAATAATCTGGACGATCAGCTTGCGCTGGAAGCAAAGCTGCAGGGCAAATGCGGAAAATCGCGGGACTTTCAAGAAGGCTCGGTTGCGTTGTTTGAAAAACGTCCTGCGGCCTTTGAAGGGCGCTAAGGCTCGCTGTATTGAAGTTACCATGAAAAAGGCCGCCCTGAAGAGGCGGCCTTTTGCGTCAGCGCATCAATAGCGTGCGCAGGAACAGATGCACGTCGTCGGGTGGCTTGCGTTCTATCCTGCGATAAACAGACCCGTCGATTGTGCGTTTCATCAACCCGTTCTCGATCAATGAGCGGCGGATTTGCACGTGGTCCCCAAAGGTGGATTGCGCCTTAAGCACAGCGTTCACCTGCGCCTCGCTCAGATCCTGTTTTGCGGGCAGGAACCGCCAGATGGCCCAAAGGCACAGGGTTTGCACCTGCCTGCGCCGTGGCCAGCCTGACATGCGCCCCTGCGCGTCCATGAACCTTAGAGCGCGTTGTGAGTCTTTGCTCAGGCGCACGGTCGCCGTGGGCTGCGTTTGGGCTTTGGCGTGCTGGGTGTTCTTATAGCCTGCCGCACGCGCAACAAGGCTCATCAGCTTTGCATGACCCGGTGCGGGCTCTGCCTCCAGCGATCTGCGCAGGGTTTTGGTGAATAAGGAAAGGTCCGCGATGTAAAGCGGGGTAAGGTCTTGGGCCATAACAGCATCCTTCAGACGCGTGCGTCTCTTGACAGAGGTGGTGGTCGCCCTTGCCAACTGCACGACGTGGGATGTGCGGTTGTTTTTTGTCTCACAGGTTTAGCTTGGCCGATCTCGGCTGGCGACGCCTGGGTGAACTGCGGACCCTGACTCAAGACAAACCAGAATTGGCTGCCCAGCTCAAGAAAAAAGGCCGCGCAGAATGCACGGCCTTTCTGATGTGTTGCGACGCGGACTTAGCGGTTTTCGATGTCCGTATAGTCGCGCTCGGTTTCGCCCAGATACAGCTGGCGCGGACGGCCGATTTTGTTCTGTGGATCTGCGATCATCTCTTTCCACTGGCTGACCCAGCCAACAGTCCGGGACAGCGCGAAGATCGGCGTGAACATAGAGGTCGGGAACCCCATCGCTTCCAGAATGATGCCGGAATAGAAGTCCACGTTCGGGAACAGCTTTTTCTCGGCAAAATATGGATCCGCCAGAGCCGCTTGTTCCAGCTCTTTTGCTGTTGCCAGGATTGGGTTGTTCTCAACGCCCAGCAGGTCCAGAACTTCGTCTGCGGACTGTTTCATAACCGTCGCGCGCGGGTCGAAGTTTTTGTAAACGCGGTGGCCAAAGCCCATCAGACGGAACGGATCGTTCTTGTCTTTCGCGCGGGCGATGTACTCGGGAATACGGTCAGGTGTGCCGATTTCCTTCAGCATTTCCAGACATGCTTGGTTCGCACCACCATGCGCCGGACCCCAAAGACATGCGATCCCTGCCGCGATGCAGGCAAACGGGTTCGCACCAGACGAAGAGGCCAAACGCACAGTCGATGTAGACGCGTTCTGCTCGTGGTCCGCGTGCAGCGTAAAGATACGGTCCATCGCACGGCTGAGGATCGGGTCGACGTTGTATTCTTCGGCCGGAACAGCAAAGCACATGTGCAGGAAGTTGGAAGCGTAATCCAGATCGTTGCGTGGATACACGAACGGCTGGCCGATCGAGTATTTATAGGCCCATGCCGCAATCGTTGGCATCTTCGCGATCAGGCGGTGGGACGCGATTTCCCGCTGAACCGGGTCATTCACATCGGTGCTGTCGTGATAGAATGCAGACATCGCACCAGCCACGCCGGTCATAATCGCCATTGGGTGCGCATCACGACGGAAGCCACGGAAGAAGTTCACCATCTGCTCGTGCAGCATTGTGTGACGTGTGATGGTGTTTTCAAACTGCTCCAGTTCTTTGGTGGACGGCAGTTCACCGTACAGAAGCAGATAGCAGACCTCTAGGTAATGCGATTTGCCTGCCAGCTGGTCGATTGGATAGCCACGGTGCAGCAGTTCGCCTTTGCCGCCATCGATGTAGGTGATGGTGGAGTCACAAGACGCCGTAGAGGTGAAGCCTGGGTCATACGTAAAGACACCCGCCTGGCCGTAAAGCTTGCGAATATCAAGAACGTCGGGGCCCGCAGTTGGCGAGTAGATCGGCAGATCGTAGGACGCATCCCCAATGGTCAGCGTCGCGCTTTTTGTGCTGTCGGTCATAAATTTCCCTTCCTCGGTAGGCACCTGGGCGCAGATCGCCCGGGGCTCTTTTACACATAGGCAAGGGCCGTTGACCTTGCCTTAATCAGCCGCTGCGTCCTGCAGCCGAGCGATAGATTCGTCCCGGCCCAATACGAGCAACATATCAAAAACACTTGGTGTCACAGCCTTGCCAGCAAGTGCCGCCCGTAGCGGGCCGGCCATCTTACCGAACTTAATCTCTTTAGCCTCTGCAAAAGAACTGGTGACTGCCTCAAGTCCATCTCGTGTCCAGCTAGCATTTTGCAGCTGCGGCGTCAATTCGCTCAGTATACCACGGGATACATCATCAAGATTTTTTGATGCTTTTTCATCTGGCTGCAATGGGCGTTCTGCAGTGATAAATGTAGCTTTTTCAAGGAGTTCTGGGAAAGTCTTGGCGCGTTCTTTCAAACAGTACATGCCGGTCTGTAACAATTCCGTTGTGGCTGCGTCAAACGGTTGCACACCCATAACGTGTTGAAACTCTTTCAATTCATGCAGCAGCGCGGCATCGTCAGAGCTGGCAATATGCTGGCCGCAGATGTTTTCCAGCTTTTTAAAGTCAAACCGCGCCGGAGATTTGCCGATGCCGCCCAGATCAAACCAGTCTTTGGCCTGCGCATCGGTAAAAAATTCGTCATCTCCGTGACTCCAGCCCAGACGCGCAAGATAGTTGCGCATGCCTGCGGCCGGATATCCCATTTTCTGATACTCTTCCGCACCGGTTGCGCCATGGCGTTTGGACAGCTTTTTGCCGTCTGGCCCAAAGATCAGCGGAATATGCGCATAGGTTGGCAGATCCCAGCCCATCGCCTCATAGATCATCATCTGACGCGCTGCGTTGTTGAGGTGATCGTCGCCGCGAATAACATGGGTCACGCCCATGTCGTGGTCATCGACGACAACGGCGAGCATATAGACCGGGGTGCCATCGGACCGCAGCAGAACCATGTCGTCCAATTGGGCATTTGCGATTTTCACATCGCCCTGAACCTCGTCGCGGATGACGGTTGTGCCGTCCTGCGGGGCTTTGATGCGCACGACATAGGGGGCATCCGGATGGCTGGCACTGTCCGCATCGCGCCAGGGGCTGCGGAAGAGGGTGGATTTTCCGTCGGCCTTGGCCGCATCGCGGAAGGCCTGAATTTCGTCTTGTGTGGCAAAGCACTTATAAGCCTTGCCCTCGGCCAAAAGCTGCAGCGCCACTTCGGCATGACGGTCTGCGCGCGCGAACTGGCTGATGACATCGCCATCATGGTCCAGGCCCAACCACGCCATGCCCTGCAAGATCGCATCGGTCGCCTCTGGCGTCGAGCGCGCGCGGTCGGTGTCTTCGATCCGCAGCAGGAACTTGCCCCCGCGTCCGCGGGCATAAAGCCAGTTGAACAACGCAGTGCGCGCGCCGCCAATGTGAAGAAAGCCCGTCGGAGAGGGCGCAAAGCGTGTGACAACAGTGGCGGACATAAGCGGTTTACCCTTCAGTAACCAAGAGTGGCATAGATTTTGAGGCCTACTTATCGCCCAGAGGGGGGCAGAACAAGTGCTCCGGATTGTCTCGGTTTTTGAAACTGCATTGCGGGGTCAAAGAGGCAGTTTGTTTTACTGGTGCCCCGTATGTCTGGCGATTGGGATCGGGCTGTATTTTTCGATGCGATCAGAGCCGGATCGCCTGTTGATCCTCGGCTTGGCGGGCGCGGCGGTGCCCTTGCTGGTTTGGGCCGCGCGTGATGTGTCGGGACTTGCGGCCATTCCGACCGCTGCCTGTCTGGTGATTGCCGGCCTTTGTCTTGCAACATGGCGCGCTAACGACGTCGCGGCGCCGCGGCTTGATCTGCCTTATAATGGCCTTGTGGCTGGGCGTGTCGTGGAGGTGGATCGCTCGTCATCTGATGTGCTGCGGATCACGTTGGATCGGATCGCGATGTGGGATCTTGGCGCGCGCGCGCCGCCGGACCGCGTGCGGATCTCCTTGCACGGAAAGGCTGCTGCATTTGAACCCACTCCTCTGCAACGCATTGAAATGCGGGCGCGTTTGTCGCCGCCCTCTGGGCCGGTCGAACCCGGAGGCTTTGACTTCCAGCGCCACGCCTGGTTCCTGAAGCTTGGCGCGCTTGGCTATACACGCAGCCCGCCACAAGAGGTCGCCCGATCGGCCGTCGGTGGCGCGCGTGCGGTTTGCCTTGTCCGAAGGGATCCGGCAGCACCTGAAAGGGGACGTTGGTGCGGTGGCTGCTGCGATTACGACAGGGGATCGGCGTCATCTGATGCAGGGCACGACAGAGGATCTGCGCACCACCAACCTCGCGCATCTGCTGGCGATCTCGGGGTTGCACATGGGGCTTTTGGTGGGGGTGGTGTTTTCCGGTCTGCGCTATGTCATGGCCCTGTCACCCTATGTGGCATTGCGCGTGAACGTTAAGAAATGCGCGGCCGTGGGTGCGCTTGTTGCGGCGGCTGTCTATTTGGCACTTTCAGGGGCAAGCATCGCCACCGAACGCGCCTTTGTCATGGCGGCTGTCGCATTGGTGGCCGTGTTGCTGGACCGGCGCGCCATCTCTATGCGGTCGGTTGCCATCGCCGCTCTGATCGTGCTTGTGTTGCGGCCAGAAAGCCTGTTGTCGCCCGGGTTTCACATGTCGTTTGCGGCGACAACGGCGTTGGTCTGGGTGTTTTCGATGCTTTGGGCGCAATCGCGCTGGCCCGGTCCTGCATGGATCAAGCCGATCATGGCGGTGACGCTAACGTCATTTGTTGCAGGGGCCGCGACGGCCCCATTCGCGGGCGCGCATTTCAATGGGTATGCGGCCTATGGTCTGCCCGCAAACTTGCTCGCGGTGCCGATCATGGGGGCGGTGGTGATGCCTTCTGCTGTTGTTGCCCTGTGCTTGGCGCCTCTGGGATTAGAGGGGCTTGCGTTGACGGTCATGGGCTGGGGGCTGCAATGGATATTGGGAGTTGCGTCGTTTTTTGCAGACCTTGAGGGGGCTCGCCGCGCGGTTGTCGCACCACCTGCCGCCGTGTTGCCGCTCTTCACGTTGGGCGCATTGTTCGTGATGCTCTGGCAGGGCAGGCTGCGCGCGGTTGCGCTGGTGCCTGTGATCGTGGCGGGCGCGTTATGGCTGACGTCGACGCGACCGGATCTGCTGGTGGATGAAAGCGGTAAGCTTGCAGGGGCTTTGACTGAGGCTGGCCGTATCGTCAGCAAACCGCGGGGCCAAGGGTTCGCAGCGCGCGTCTGGCTGGAAAATGACGGCGACCCAACTGAGCAAAAAGAAGCGTTTGCCAGAGCTGACCGCCGTGACCAGGACCACCCTTTTGCGCAGCTTGGCGGCTTTGACGTCTGGGTGCTGTCAAAAAAAGATATTCAAAAACAAAGCCCTGACTGCGTTTCTTCAGATATCCTGATCGCGGCTTTGCCGATTGAAACGGGGTTGCCATGCACCGTCTTTGATCCAAAAACTTTGGCCAGAACCGGGGCTTTGGCCATCACCGTCCGCAACGGCAAGTTGGTCGTGACATCGGTGGCAGATCGGCGAGGCGACCGATTGTGGTCGCCGCCAGATCAGCGTCAATAACTGCGGATCAAGCCAACTAGCTTGCCCTGAACGCGGACCTTATGATCGGGCAGGATCCGTGTTTCATAGGCAGGGTTAGCCGCCTCAAGCGCGATATTAGTGCCCTGACGCTTAAAGGTTTTCAGCGTGGCTTCTTCTTCTTCGATCAAGGCCACCACAATGTCGCCATCCTGCGCCACATCCGAGTCCTTGATGATGACCACATCGCCATCATTGATGCCTGCGTCGATCATCGAGTCGCCCTTGACCTCAAGTGCGAAATGCTTGCCCGCAGACGAGAGCATCGAGCCGGGCACTGCGACGTGATCATGCACATGGCTGATCGCCTCGATCGGGACGCCAGCGGCAATTTTACCCATAATCGGCAGCTCTTGCGCCGCAAGTCCCTTGGGAAGATCGGGCATCTTTGGTTCTGGCTTGCCGCCATCAATCACCTGAGGCTGAAATCCAGCAGGGGCCATGTCATCGGGGAATTTCACGATCTCGATGGCGCGGGCACGGTGGGCGAGGCGGCGGATAAAGCCGCGCTCTTCCAAAGCAGTGATCAGACGGTGAATGCCCGACTTTGACCGCAGATCCAGCGCATCTTTCATTTCGTCAAAGCTGGGTGGAACGCCATCGCGTTGCAGCCGTTTGTGGATGAACTCCAGCAAGTCACGTTGTTTCTTGGTCAGCATCCGCTCGCCTCCAGAAAAACCTAGGGATTTGCGTTTGTTCTATCTGTGTTCACGTTTTGTGTCAAGTGTTGTGGCTTTGTTCTCGAAATTGCCCCTAGATCGGGATGTATTTCAGAACGCTTCCCGCCGGTTTTGCCGGATCGTTGACTGGGCGGATCGCCAGCGCATTCGCGTCCGACAGAACCGTCAAAAGTGCGCTGTCTTGGCGTTCAAAGACGGTCAGTTTGCCGTCTTGCAGGCGCGCGCGCATATAGTGTTCACGTTTGCCATTTGCCGAGATGTCATGCGCCAGTGGCGCCTCTGATGCAGCGGCGGGCGCTGCGCCCAGCCCCAACATGGCGCGGATCACCGGGGCCACGAACACCGTGCCGCAAACCATCGCAGACACAGGGTTGCCCGGCAGACCGATCATCATCGCGCCCGTTGCCAGACGCCCTGCCATCAGGGGTTTGCCCGGACGCATTGCGATTTTGTAGAAGCTGCGCTGCATGCCTAGATCGGCGGCCACTTGGCCCACCAGATCATGGTCCCCGACCGAGGCACCGCCAATGGTGATCACCAGATCCACGTCGTCGCAATGTGAAAAGGCCGCGCGCAGGCTGGCCTCGGTGTCACGCGCAATGGGCAAAAGGCGTGTGTCGCAGCCCATGTCTTGCAGCATTGCCTGAAGGCCGAAGGAATTCGATGTGATGATCTGATCTGGGCCGGGGGTGTCTCCGGGCATCACCAGTTCGTCGCCAGTTGACATGATGGCGACCCGAGGGCGTCGCGTAACCGGCACTTGCGCAATGTTCATCGACGCCAAAAGCGCAATGTCGTTAGGTCGCAAAACTCGTGGCGCATCAATGGTTTGGCCGTCTTTAAAGTCGCTGCCTTTGGCGCGCACATAAGGGGCTTGGTCCAAAGTGTCTTTCAGCGTGATGACGTCAGCCGTGCGTTCGACGTCCTCTTGAATGATGATGCGATCTGCGCCCTCTGGAACCGGCGCGCCGGTAAAGATCCGCACAGCCTGACCAGCAGAGACCTTGCCATCAAATCCATGGCCCGCGGCGGCTTCGCCGATCACGGTGAACTGCGCGCCTGCGGAAACTTCGGAGGCTTTGACAGCATATCCGTCCATGGCAGAGGACGAAAACGGAGGCTGATCGCGGCGCGCGGCAACCGGGTGTACCAGCACGCGGCCATTGGCTTGCGCCAGGGAAACGGTTTCAGATGGCAGTGGGGACGCTAGGTCAAACAGATGTGCGAGCGCCTCGGTGACCGTAATCATTCGGCCTCATAGCGGCCCGATTTGCCGCCATCCTTCAAAATCACGCGAATGCCACCAATTTCCAT
>NZ_CAXREH010000119.1:0-7331 GCF_964229375.1 Cognatishimia sp. | reverse complement strand
CGAAGCCAAGCCCTCCCGCTGGCGCAGAGTCACCCGTCATCCGGCCCTGATGGAATACCGCCGGCTGGCCTTTCTGGTCGCCTCGGTCAACTTGCTGGTCTTTGGGATCGGCATTCGTGATGGCCATTGGCACGACGGAACCGCCTTTGCGCTTGGGGCGATCGCGGATATGGCGCTGATCAACCTGTCGCTGGGCATTCTGATACGCCAGCAGCGGGTGGTGAATGCCCTGTTCTGGCTGGCAACCCGCATTCCGACAAGCTGGCCTCTGTGGATCCGCTGGGGCGCGGGCAAGGTTTTTCACTTTGGCGGTCTGCATTCTGGCGGTACGGTTACAGGCACGATCTGGTTTGGCTTTCTGCTGCTTGGCATGGTGGCCAACCGAGTGAATGGCGCGGCCCTGCCGTCGGACCTGACGCTGGGACTGAGCGCGGCCATGGTCGGCCTGATGACACTCATGATCCTGTCCGCCATTGGCCCCATTCGCGCGCGGTTTCACAATACGTTTGAAACCATCCACCGTTTTGTCGGCTGGACGGTCTTGGGGCTGTTCTGGGCGCAGACGGTATCGATCACGCGCGATCTGGGCGAGACTCTGACACAAACCGCCGCGTTCTGGATGCTGCTTGTGATCACCCTGTCCATTCTGTCTCCGTGGCTGTCTTTGAAACGTGTGAAAGTGGATATCTCTAAGCCCTCCAATCACGTCGTCATTGCGGGCTTTGACTATGGCGATACTCCCTTTGCGGGCAGCTCGAATGCTTTGTCACACACGCCGTTTGGTCAGTATCATTCCTTTGCCAACATCCCGACGCCGGGCAAACCCGGCTATCGGTTGGCCATCAGCCGGGCCGGGGACTGGACGGGTGATTTCATCGATAATCCGCCAAGCCACGTGTGGGTCAAAGGGATCACCACGTCTGGCGTTGCGCGGATTGAAGAGCTGTTCACCAAAGTGGTCTATGTCGGCACCGGCTCTGGCATTGGGCCGATCCTGCCGCATCTGTTGAAAGGCATGGTGCCCAACCGGCTGATCTGGTCCACCCGCAGCCCGCGCGCCACCTATGGGGACGCGATTGTGGATGAAATCGAGGCCAGCACAGAAAACCCTTTGATCTGGGACACCGACGCCCGAGGCAAGCCAAACCTGTCGTCGCTTGCGTTGCAGGCCGTGCGTGAAAGCGGGGCCGAGGCGGTGATTGTGATCTCGAACCAAAAGCTGACGCGTCGAGTGGTTCATGACATGGAAAGCTTAGGCATCCCCGCCTATGGCGCGATCTGGGATAGCTGATGATGTTTGATACGATCGAAACCGACGTCACAGGACGGGTCGCTTCCATCCGGTTCAACCGGCCCGATAAGCTGAATGCGCTGAACACGCAGGTGATGGAAGATGTGCTACAGGCGGCCACGGCCTTTGATGCAGATCCGGCAATCGGTTGTCTGATCCTGACAGGTGCTGGACGTGCCTTTGCCGCTGGCGCTGATATCGCAGAACTTGCCGTGCAGGATTATGCCAGCATGTATGCCTCTGATTTCTTTGCCGGATGGGACCGTTTCGCAGCATTGCGCATCCCGAAAATCGCCGCGGTCAACGGTTTTGCGCTGGGCGGAGGCTGCGAGGTTGCGATGATGTGTGACGTCATTCTGGCTTCTAGCAAAGCCAAGTTTGGCCAGCCTGAAATCAAGATCGGCTGCATTCCCGGTATTGGCGGCACCCAGCGTTTGACACGGCTGATAGGGCGTGCACGTGCGATGGATCTGATACTGACAGGTCGGATGATTGATGCGGCCGAGGCTCTTTCGATGGGGCTTGTCAGCCGCGTGATCCCCCATGAGGACTTGTCACACGTAGCCATGGAGACAGCGCAGGAAATCGCAGGCTATCCGAGCGACATTGCAATGATGGCCCGCGCCTGTGTCAACATGGCCGATCAATCCACGTTGCAAGCGGGCGTCTCTTACGAGCGTCAGATGTACCACGCGCTTTATGGATCAGACGCCCAGACAGAAGGAATGGAAGCGTTCTTGCAGAAACGTCCCCCGCGTTTCAACGAAGGCTAGGGGGCACATGCCCCTTACTTAAGACCCTCGGCTTCCGCCTGCCTCAGCTTTCTGTATGATATGGACAATCACATATCATTTGGGGGCTGAGGACCACATGCCCAATAAATCTGATCTTGCCTATCAACACCTGCGGGCGGCAATTATTTCCGGAGATATTGCACCGGATATTCCCTTGCGTATTGCGACGTTGGGCAAGGACACAGGGTTTGGCAGCACGCCCGTGCGCGAAGCCCTGCGCAGGCTAGAGGCTGAGAGTCTGGTGGTCTCTGAGGTCAACTGTGGCTTCCGCTCGGCGCCGGTGTCGTTGGAAGAGTTCAAAGATCTGGAAAACAGTCGGTTGACCGTTGAAACCGCCTTGCTGCGCGAGTCGATCGAGCAGGGGGATGACGCCTGGGAGGCCGGCGTTGTCGCAGCGTTCTATCAATTCTCAAAACTGGATCCGCCGGTCGATATGCCCGATGTTTTAACCCAGAATGTCTGGGCGCAGCGGCATCAGGCGTTTCACGATGCTCTGATCGCGGGATCAGGCGCGAAATGGCTGAATGTGTTTCAAAAGCAGATCAACGAACAGCTTTTGCGCAAGTTCAAGTTTACCATGACCGACGCGTCTTTGCGCCAACTCGACGCAGACGAGTCGCTTAAGGATCTGTTGCGGCAATCGCTAGAGCCGCGCCACCACAAGCTGTTGATGGAGGCGACACTGGACCGCGACAGCCCGCGGGCTGTGGCCTTGCTGGAAGAGCATATTCAGTTCGCCGCCCGTTTCTTTGCCAAGTGTTTTCCCGAGTGATGGGCGAAAGTCCTGATCATCCATGCAAGAGGGTTGATCTTTGATCAATCAAAATCATATACGATTTTGTAAATCATGGATTAAGTGATCCGAGATTCCCAAACATATATGCACACTCCCACCGTTAAGGAGGCCCTCGTGACCGATTTTGAAAAGACCCGCACGATGTTCGATATCCCTGAAGGGGTTGTCTATCTGAACGGAAACTCGCTTGGTCCTATGCCCAAGGCGGCCCCCGATGCGATGGCGCGGTTTCTGCATGACGAGTGGCGTACGGAACTGATTAAGGGGTGGAACACCAAGGGCTGGTGGATGGCCGCCAACGCGCTTGGGGATCGCGTAGGCAAGCTGGTTGGAGCAGAACCGGGCACGACAATCGTCAGTGACAGCCTGTCGATCAAAGTCTTTCAGGCCTTGGCCGCAGCAATGGCCATGGTGCCGGATCGCCGCGTGATCCTGTCAGACGACGGCAACTTTCCGACCGACCTGTACATGGCCGAAGGTCTGATGAAGCTGAAAGACGACGGCTATGAGTTGCGCATCCCGAATCCAGAGGATGTGCTGGACGCAATCACCGAGGACGTGGCCGTCGTAATGGTGACAGAGGTGGATTATCGCTCGGGGCGGCGGCACGATATGGCCGCTATCATCGAAAAGGCGCATCAGCTTGGGGCGGTGGTGATCTGGGATCTTGCGCATTCCGCAGGTGCCATTCCAGTAGAGCTTGGCCGCCTTGATGTCGATTTCGCGGTAGGGTGTACGTATAAATATATCAACGGTGGCCCGGGGGCTCCGGCGTTTATTTACGTGGCCCCAAGGCTGCTGGACACCGTAGAGCCCTATCTGTCCGGATGGTGGGGTCACGCAAGCCCGTTTGAATTTGATACCAGCTATCACCCAGTGCCAAATCAGATCACACGGATGCGGATTGGCACCCAGTCGATTGCGGCGTTCAATCTGTTGTCCACAGCACTTGATGTCTGGGACCATGTCGATATGGCAGATCTGGATCGGCGCACCAAAGAACTGGCGGAATTGTTTATCGCACAGGTCGAGTCTCGGTGCCCCGGGGTGTCGCTGGCCAGCCCGCGCGATGCAGACCAGCGTGGGGCGCATGTCGCATTTCAGTTTGAACATGGCTACGCCTGCATGCAGGCGTTGATCTCGCAGGGTGTGATTGGCGATTTCCGCGCCCCTGACATCATGCGTTTTGGGATCACGCCGCTTTTCATCAACGAGCAGGACATTCTGAAAGCCGTGTCGGTGCTTGAGGATATTCTGGCGCGTGAAACCTGGAAAGAAGACCGCTTCCAAACCCGCTCTAAAGTGACCTAAAGGGCGGCGTCTGGCTTCACATCTTCAGGCGACATCCTATCTGTTACAGTGATGGGTGTGACAGAAGTTTAAGGTGTAACATGGCAGACAAACCAGTGGATCGATCCACGCAAGAAGATCAAACGGACGCCAAAGCGCGCCGCGCGCGTGGCGAGTTTGTGCGTGGCGTAAGCGGGTTTCGTCATGCCATTGGCGATCCCGAATTTCCGCCCGAACCGGGGCGGTATCATCTGTTTGTCGCGCTGAACTGCCCGTGGTGCCACCGCGTCACACTGGCACGGGGTGTTTTGGGGCTTGAGGATGCGATTTCCATGGATGTCGCTTTTCCCAATCGCACCACCGAACAAGATCCCGTTGGCCCCAATCTGTGGGAATTTGACCCGACGCGGCGGGCTACGCTGAATGGCGAAACCTTGCCCGAGTGCACGCTTGAGACGGGCACAGGGCAGGGGTATCGGCTGGCGAAACAGATTTATCAGGCCGAAGGCTCTGAGGAACAGTCGGTTCCGATCCTGTATGACAAAGTCGCAAGCCGCATCGTCAACAACGAAAGCGCGGAAATCTTGCGGATGCTGGACACACACGCCGCCGCGCTGGGCAGCGTTTTCAGCGATGCAGACCGGCCCCGGCTGCGCCCTGAAAACACCGAGCTTTCAGAGCGGATTGATGGCCTGAATGACCGCATTTATGTCACCATTAACAATGGTGCCTACAAAGCTGGGTTCTCGTCGGATCAGTCGGTCTATTCGCAGGCGTTTGAGGCCTATTTCGACACCTTGCAGTGGCTGGAGGACCTGTTGTCAGACGGGCGTCCGTTCTTGGCGGGCGAGGGGTTTACCGAAGCAGATTTGCGCCTGTTCCCAACGCTTTACCGCCATGATCCCGTTTATTATGTGCGCATGAAGCTGAATGGAGCCCGGATCTTGGACTACCCGCATCTGTGGCGCTGGCTTTGCCGGGTCTATGCCGTGCCCGGAGTCGCGAAAAGCGGATCGTTGGTGCATTGTCGCCAAGGCTACTTTGGCCGCTCCTGGAATGGGGTTGTACCCGCCGGCCCCCTAAAGCCAATGCCTTATCCCGAGGCCTATCAACACCCCGAGCTGGCTGGATAGCCTGTCTGGCGTTGACTGAAGGTCGGCCGCCTAGGCGGTGGTCGACCCGCTATTCAGGGCACCTAGCAAATTGGCCATACCGGGGGCCAGCCCAATCACATCCTTGATTGTGGTCGGGTCCAGCGTCTTGAAAAAGGCCTCTTGCGCGTTTTGCAGCGCAAGGGACAACCCGCAGGACGGCGACAAAAGACACATGCCACCGCCGGACGCCAGACATTCCACCATGGGTTTGTCCTCTTCAAGTTTTCGCAACAAAGCGCCAAGGCTGATCTGCGAAGGATCTTTCGACAGCCGTAACCCGCCGCCCCGCCCGCGCAGGGACTCGGCATAACCTTCTGACACCAGCCACCCCGTGACTTTTGCCATGTGGTTGTACTTTGCGTCATGGATTTCCGCGATCTGACGTGTGGACATCAGCCGGTCTGGCGATGCGGCTAGATGCACGACCACTCGAAGCGCATAGTCTGAGAATTTTGAAAGTTGCATGGGCCAAACCTAGGGTAAAGTAATGTGCATTTCTAGTGCACGTTTTCCCTTAACGTGGCGAAATGACCGATATTACGACGGCGCGTACAACTGTCAAAATAATATGTATTGAAAATACTAGTTAAAAGACATAAGTGACGTGACATATCCCCAAAATGCCGGTCCGCCCGCAGGGATTTGAAAAAAGGTCCAAAGATGAGTTTTCAAAAATTCCACATCACAGAAGCCCAGATTGACGTTCTGGTCGCGGAATTTTACGCCCGCGTTCGCAAAGACCCCGAGATCGGTCCAATTTTTCTGCGCGCCATCGGAACTGGAGCGACGGAGTGGCAGCATCACGAGGCACGGATTGCGTCGTTCTGGCGAAACGCAATCGGGCTGGACCGTGATTTTTCGGGCAACCCTTTGCGCAAACACTCGGAAAACACCGAAATTCGGTCAGAGCATTTTGCGCAGTGGCTCACCCTGTTTGATCAAGCAGCACAGGATGTTTTGCCCGCTCAGGCAGCCCAGAGTATGAGCGTGCTGGCCCATCGCATTGGGCGTAGCCTGCAGTTCGGGCTGACCCAGTATCGCAGCGAGGCTGGGGGCGTGCCGACGTTCTGATAGCTGGCGGAGCGGGGCCATAGAAACGCCCGCCACCACAGGAAAAGCCCCACCAAATTGGCGGGGCTTTTCCTCTTTTTACGTGTCAGGGGCGCTAGACGGTGCCGCCGAGGCTGCCTTCCAGAGCGACCATTTCCTGACCGCCTGCCATCATGTCCTGAAGCTCTTCGGGTGTGACCTCACCGCGTTTGGCCGTGCCCAGCGTTTTGCCACGATTGAGCACGGTGAACCGGTCGCCGACGGCCAGAGCATGGCGGACATTGTGGGTGATAAAGACCACCCCGATGCCCTGTTTGCGCACCTTGTCGATCGTGGCCAAAACATTGGCGGTCTGGCGCACACCAAGCGCAGATGTGGGCTCGTCCAAGATTAGGATCTTGGCGCCAAAATGCACAGCCCGCGCAATCGCCACGGTCTGGCGCTCCCCGCCAGACAGAGTGCCGACAGCCTGATCCGGCCCACGCAGGTTGATACCCATCTTTTTCATCTCTTCCATGGTCACGCGGTTGGCGTAGTCGTGGTCAAAGAATTTCATCGGACCGACTTTTTTGATCGGCTCGTTGCCCATGAAAAAGTTCCGGCTGACCGACATCAGCGGGATCATCGCAAGATGCTGGTGCACCGTCGCGATCCCAGCGGAAATGGCATCCCGAGGGTCGTTGAAATGCATCGGAGCGCCTTCGAAGGTGATTTCGCCTTTGGTTGGCTGATGCACGCCGGACATGGTTTTGATGAAGGTCGACTTGCCTGCGCCGTTGTCACCCAACAGGCAGTGACATTCGCCGGGCATGACGTTCACAGAGACACCTGCAAGCGCGATAACGGATCCGAAGTGCTTTTCGATATTCGTCATCTCGATGATTGGTTTTACGTCAGACATATCAACGCTCCCCCGTGATAATGCGGCGGATATAGGTGTTCAGGATCACCGCGCC
>NZ_CAXREH010000118.1:0-10748 GCF_964229375.1 Cognatishimia sp. | reverse complement strand
CGTCAGCTTAACGAAACCGAAGAGGTCTCTTAGCCGCACCGCTTGCTTTGGTTTGCGAGCGCTCGTTAGAGTGGCCCCAATCTGAGATTGGAGGCCGCTATGACGATTGAAACGTGGTTGCTGTACGTCGCGACCGTTCTTGCCTTGATGAGTACGCCGGGTCCAAGCCAGTTATTGATGCTGTCAAACAGCAGCACGCATGGATTTCGCAGGTCTCTGGCGACCGCTGCCGGGGATATGACCGCGAATATGTTGCAGATGTTGGCCGCTGGTCTGGGCCTTGCCGTTGTGATTGCCGCCTCGGCGACGGCGTTGACGGCCATCAAATGGGTGGGCGTGATCTATCTGATCTGGCTTGGTGCGCGGATGATCCTGCGGGCCAAACCTTTGGATCCGGGTGTCGCAGGGTCGCGCACGTCCGTGTCGCTGAAAGCTCTTTGGATGCAGGGCTTTATAACCTCTGCCGCCAACCCCAAAGCCGTCGTGTTTTTTGCTGCGTTGTTTCCGCAGTTCATTTCCGCAGAGGCCGCGTTCTGGCCGCAGTTCTTGATCCTGTCGATCACCTATCTGACGCTTGATGGCCTGTTTCTAAGCGCCTATGGCCTCGCGGCAAGTTGGTTGGCTGCACGGGTCAAAGGACATGCCAAGGTTTGGATCGACCGGATCGGCGGCGGCTTTATGATCGGTGCGGCGGTGTTGCTGGGGGGCAAATCACTCACGGACCACTAGCATCCGCTGTGGTCAAAACAAATGCGCCCGCACCAGATAAAGGTGCGGGCGCTTTTCTGTTTAGCTTATGCAATCGCCTTATTCAGCGGCGCGCAGCGTGCCTTTGGGGGATGCCTGAACAGGCTCTACAGGCGCAGGGTCATCTTCCCAAAGGATCTCTGGTGCGCGGAACTTTTTCGCCTCGCGACGCAGGGCCCAGTCACGTGCCACGCGGCTAGAGCGTCCGCGTGTCAGGCGAGCGATTAGGCGGAAGAACCACGCCACATAAGTCGTTGTCCAGACACGCAGTGCCAGCATGGAAGGTGTGAACACCAGCGTAAGAACCGTCGCAATGCCAAGTCCAAAGACCACCGCTGTCGCCAGCTGTTTCCACCAAAGCGCGGTTGGGCTGTCGATGGAATAGCCACCGTTCACGAAGTCCAGGCTGAGGCCGAACATCATCGGGGCAAGGCCCGCCATCGTTGTGATGGTGGTCAACATAACCGGACGCAGACGATCTTGCGCGGTGCGCACGATCGCTTCGATGCGGGGCATGTACTGGCTGTATTCTTGATAGGTATCGATCAGAACAATGTTGTTGTTCACCACGATCCCCGCCAAGGCCACGATGCCTGTACCCGTCATAATGATCGAGAAGGCCTGGTTCATCACCAGCATACCGATCAGAACGCCGGTCGTGGACAGGATGACCGCCAGCAGAACCAACACAGAGTTATAGAAGCTGTTGAACTGCGCCAGCAGAATGATGAACATCAGCCCAAGCGCGCCCAAGAAAGCGTTGCCCAAGAAAGCCTGACTTTCGGCTTCGTCTTCCTGATCGCCCGTCCATTCCCACTCGATACCGCTTGGGAAGGGCGAAGTTTCAAGCCATGTGGTGATCCGTGTGATCTGCTCCGCCGGCGTCAACGGCGCAGAGGTGAATCCTTGGTCTGTTAGATCCGCCTGCAACGCACTGTCTGCATCCCAGTCGGCGGTCGCGATGACACGCACTTCGCCTTTTGTTTCATTCTGCAGCAAGGTCTGCGCGGCTGTCACGCCTGCCTTGATGTCAAAATAACGGGTCTGGTCCACACGGTTGATTTCCGCCAGTTTGGGCACCGGCTGACGCGTGATGAAATTAGACAGAGGCACAAGCCCGCCTTGCGTACGAACCTTAAGCGTATCCAAGGTGCTGAGAACGCGATCCTCTTCGGGCAGACGCACTCGGATTTCGCTTTCCTCGTCTGATCCGTCCTGCGTGTAGGTGTCCAGCAGGATGCCACGGGTCACAAGTTGCACCATCGCACCCACAGTGGCCACGTCCGCGCCATAACGGCCTGCACGTTCGACGTCTACGTCGATCTCCCAGTCAATGCCGGGCAGGGGCAGGGTGTCTTCGATCAAAGCCAGACCTTCGGTGGCATCAAACTGCGCCCGCGCCAAAGCGGTGGCCGCCAGCAGGTCTTCCCAGTTGTCGCCTTTGATACGCAGATGCACAGGCTTTGCCGAAGCAGGACCACGCGACGCTGCCAGGATTTCCACCTGGGCGCCGGGGATGGTTTCCAGCTCTGCCATCAACTCGTCGATGATCGTGTCGCCGTCGAATTCCAGCGCTTTCACCTGTTGGTTCACGGTGTAGTCGATGAAGGGAATGGTAAACCAAGGCTCTTGGTTTTCAGGGCGGTCTTCCCACGGGATGGTTTCAAACTGAATTTGGCCAACCGTGTCACCCGGAGGCTGCGCGCCGCCCGTGTTGTTGTCCAGCCCGCCTTCGCCTGCAAAGGCAAATGCGGTTTGTACACCCGGGTGCCGGATCACGATTTCTTCGGCCTGTTTGACCAGATCGTCCTTCTGTTCCAGCGACAGGTTCCCGCGCGCTTTGACATAGACGATCGCCATTTCCGGCTCGGATTCCACAAAGAACTCAACGCCTTTGTTGTTGGCGCCAAAATAGGTGAACACCGAGACAACAAAGAAGCCAACCGCAACGATCGACACAATCGGCATGATCGGGTTGCCCGCGATCAATTTGATCAGCCAGCCAAATGGCGACAGGCGACGGCCTGCGCGCACACGGCGTTGGCGACGTGTGATCAAAACCGCATCGACTGTGATCGAGCCAGCAAAGGCACCAGCCAGGAACAACACAAAGCCAAAGAGCAAGCCGACCATATCAGGGAAGGGGGCTTGGCCTCCGAACAGATACCCTGGGTTCAGAATGGTCATCGCCCCGGCAAACACAAGCATCAGAGAGGGTGGCACCAAGAGCGCCCGCACGATCCAAGGCGTGCGGCGACGCAGCGCTGTGGACGCCGCGGTAAAGCTGCGGCTTAGTCGGCCAGACACACCGCCCATGACCGGCAGGTACACCAGTGCAACGACCAGCGAAGCGGACAGAACGAAGATCAGCGTGACAGGCAACATCCCCATGAACTGACCCGGGACACCCGGCCAGAACAGCATCGGCAAGAAGGCACAGAGCGTCGTCGCTGTCGAGGACACAATCGGCCAGAACATGCGTTTTGCGGCTTCGGTATAGGCGTGCATTGGGCCGACGCCGGCCTTGATGCGTTTGTCGGCGTATTCCACAACCACGATTGCGCCATCCACCAACATGCCGACGGCCAAGATCAGGCCGAACATTACGATGTTTGACACGGTCACGCCCATGAGCGCGAGCAATACGAAACACAAAAGGAAGGATGTTGGGATCGCGAAACCAACCAACAAAGCGGCGCGTGTTCCCAAAGCTGCGAGGACCACGATCATAACGAGCGCAATCGCCGTCATCACAGAGCCCTCAAGCTGGCTGACCATCGAGCCGACGATGCGGCTTTGGTCGTTGGATGTGCCCAGCTCGACCGAGGCTTTCAACCCATCGGGCCAGTCTGCAGAGGCCTCTTCTACGGCCAGTTTCACTTCTTCTGCGGTGCCGATCAGGTTAAAGCCGCGGCGTTTAACCACCTGAAGCGCAACGGTGTTCACGCCGTTAAAGCGCGCTGTGCCGAGGCGGTCTTCGAATGTCAGTTTGATGTCTGCCAGATCGCCGAGTGTTACGATCCGGTCGCCGTTGGTTTTTACCGGAAGGCCATAGACGTCGCGCGCATCGCTAAACGAAGAGGGGATCTTGACAGCAAAGGTGCCTTGCGAGGTTTCCACTTCGCCCGCGGCGATCAATTGGTTGTTGTTGCGCACCACATTGATCAGCTCGGAGGCAGTCACGTTATAAGCCTCAAGACGCAGCGGATCGATCAGAACCTCGAGCATTTCGTCGCGTTTGCCCGCAATGCCCGCTTCAAGCACCGCATCCATGCCTTCGAGCATTTCCTGCAAGTCTTGGGCGACGCGGGACATCGTGCGTTCAGGCACCTGACCTGTCAGGTTCACGATGATGATCGGGAATTCCGAAAAGTTGATCTCATTGACGGAATAGTTTTCAGCGCCATCAGGGAACTGGCCCTGAGCTTTCTGCATGGCGTCGCGCACGTCAGCCATGATCTTGGTTTTGTCCCAGCCAAACTCGAATTCCAAACCAATCCCGGCATAGCCTTCGGCGGCCGTCGCGCTCATTTCCTTGAGCCCGTCCAGATCCGCAAGTTCGGTCTCCATCGGTTTGACCAACAGGGTTTCTGCGTCGCTCGCCGAAATGCCGGGGAAGGGAACAGATACAAAGAGAGCCGGAATTTCAATGTCCGGCTCACCCTCTTTCGGCAGCGTCAGATAGGCAAAGCTGCCTGCTGCGAGGGATAGAATGATAAAGGCAATGACCATTCGGGCGCGCGAGGCGGCCCAGTCTACGATCCCAGTCATTCGTTGGTCTCCTGATAGCTCGCCTCCACGGGAACGCCCGGGATGACGTATTCTTGGCCGATGACAATGACGTTTGCCTCTTGCGGCAGACCGGCCAGCCAAACACCGTCGATGGTGTCACGCAGCATCGTTACAGAGACGAAGTCCGCGCGTTTGTCTTCGGTCACGATGCGCACGCCCAAAGAGCCTTCGTCGTTCAGTGTGAGAACAGACTGAGGCAGCAAATGGGCTGATTTACCATCAGACGCGATGATGATTTCAACGGTTTGCCCGTCGCGGATCGCGAGGTCAGCGTTGTTCACGGTGATTTCCACACGGAACGTCCGCGTTGTTTCATCCGCCGCGCGGGACAGGAAGGTTACTTCGCCAACCACCTGGCTGCCGTCGGTCAAACGCGCGCCAGCGCGGGCGCCAAGGTGCACGCGGTTGACTTCGGTTTCCGGCACAAAGCCGACCAGCTTAACTGGATCCAATTGAATGATCGTTGCGCAATGGGCGCCACTTGGGCTGTTCGCGCTCAGCAACTCGCCGATTTCGGCGGTGTCGGTCTCAAGCAGGCCACCAAAGGGGGCAAAAACTTTCAAACGGTCGATTTCTTTCTGCGCGGCAGCCACGCCAGCCTCGGCAGATTCGATGCTGGCCTGCGCGCTTTCCAGACCGGATAGAGCGGAGGACACGCCTGCTTCGGCGGCCCGTACAGCGGCCTGAGTGGCCGCGACGCGGGTTTCGGATGCAAAGCCATCTTCAGACAGGCGTTCAGCAGCGTTGCCATTGATGCGAGCTTCTTCAAGGGCTGCGCGGGCCTGTTCGACCACCGCTTGTGCAGCAGGGGCGGCGGCCTTGGCGGATGCCAGGCGCGCTTGCGCTTCGGCCAGTGACGCCAGGCGCGTGCCAGGATCGATTTCACACAGCAATTGACCTGCCTCAACCAACGCGCCTTTGCGCAGAGGTTCTGACACAACCAGACCTGAGGTCTCGGCCATGACGTCAAGCTGACGCGTTGCTTCGGTTTCCCCGCGCAGCACCACTGCACTGTCGATCAGCCGTGCAGACGACTGGATCGCAACGACGCGCACAACGTCTTGAGGCGATTCTATTGTTTCGGTGGGTTCCGAAGTTTCCACGATTTCAGGAGGACTGTCTTCTCCGCCAGAGGCGAAATCCAGCAATTGCTCGCGCTGGATTACAAAGAAAAACAAAAATGCTGTGACGATGACAGCGATGATGACTGGAATTGGTTTCATTTTCCTTGCCTTAAGTTTGGCATGATGTGACTTGCAGATAGCGTTAAGGACTCTGATTGCAATGGAGCAATCAGAATTTTTTGAACTGACCAGTTTAGTTTACTTTTCTCTGCGAACCGTTGCAATAGCAGCATAGTTTTGCCGTCAACACTTGGCCTTTGGTGTGTCAAAGGCTATGAGAGGGAAAATCTTTTAGGGGTAAGGTCCGTGAGCGATACCGATAGCTTTATTGATGAAGTCACCGAAGAGGTGCGTCGCGACGCATTGTTCGCGCAATTCCGCAGGTATGGCTGGATCGCCGTGGTCGCTGTTGTTGCCATTGTCGGTGGTGCAAGCTGGAATGAATTGCAGAAATCTCAGCAACGCAGTGCCGCGCAAGCCACTGGAGATGCTTTACTTTCTGCGTTGGATGGAGCGGATGCGGCTGCACGCGCGACCGCGTTGCAGACGGCTGACCTGCAATCGGGCGAAGCCGACATCGTTCGTCAGTTGCTGCTGAGTGCGGCACAATTGGAATCTGGTGATGCTGCTGCGGCGGCTGCAACCTTGAACGGCGCTGCAACAAGCGACGTTGATGCGATCTACAAAGACCTCGCGGCCTTTAAAGCGGTGCTGGCGCAATCCAGCGACATGTCCGCACAGGACCGCCGTATCGCGTTTGAAACCCTCGCCTCTGCGGGTCGCCCTTTGGCGCTTTATGCCTCAGAACAAATCGCTTTGCTGGAAATTGAGGCAGGAAACATAGATGTTGCGGTCACGCGACTGCAAACCATCTCGCTGGATGCAGGGGCATCTGCGGGCTTGCGTCAACGCGCAACTCAGTTGATTGTGGCGCTTGGGGGCGAACCAGAAGATTTGCCGACAGCGACAGAAGGTCAGTAAGATCAAGACGAACGCTCGGCGGGAGGGACATCGTATGAGACTAGGGACTGTGCTCCTGGCAGCTGTGAGCGGGTTGGTTTTGACGGCCTGCGCACAACGCGAAGTTCTGTTGACCGGCGAACGGGAAAGCATTCGCGGTGACGCAATTGCAGTTGAGCTGCCCTCTGAAAGCAAAGCGATCAAGTTGCCGGGCGTGACCCGCAACGCAAGCTGGACCCACCGGCACGGCACGCCACGCTATCGCACGACCCATCCGGCCTTGGCGGCCAACCCGTCTTTGGTCTGGGCGGCTGATATCGGCGCTGGCGAGGGCCGCCGCGCGCGTATCTCGACCGACCCAGTTATGGCCAATGGGCGTGTCTTTACGGTTGATGCGGAATCAAACCTTGTTGCCACATCGACATCCGGCGCGCGTATCTGGTCGCGCAGCCTGACCCCAGCAGGGGACGACGCACGCGACGCCTCGGGCGGTGGCTTGGCGATTTCTGACGGGGTGCTTTATGTCACAACGGGCTTTGGTCGACTTCTGGCGGTAAATGCCTCGGACGGTGCTGTTCAGTGGGAACAACGTCTGGGCGCAACCGGCAACGGCGCGCCTGTAGTCTTTGGCAATCTGATTTACTTTGTGGCCGGCGACGATGTGGCCTGGGCCGTGAACAAATCCAATGGCCGGATTGAATGGAAACTGACCTCGACACCTTCGGTCAACAACCTTCAGGTGCCCTCGGCCCCCGCGTTGTCTGATCGCTTTGCGGTGTTTGCCTTTGGTTCAGGCGAAGTTCAGACAGCTTTCCGTCGCGGCGGTGTTCGGTTCTGGGATGCTGGCATTCAAGGTCAGCGTGTTGGACGGGCGCTCTCCACAATCGGTGATATCACAGGTGATCCTGTGATCGTCGGCTCTACGATCTATGTCGCAAACCACTCCGGGCGGATCGCGGCGCTGGATCTGGAGACCGGCGAGCGGAAATGGACCACCGCAGAGGGCGCAATCGGCCCCGTGTGGCCAGTCGGCGGCGCGTTGTTTTTTGTCAATGAACAGAACCAGTTGGTGCGCCTGAATGCGTCTGATGGCTCGCATGTTTGGGTGAAATCCCTGCCTGACTTCATCAAGCCGCGTCCAAGACGCCAGGTCGCGCGCTATGCGCATTACGGCCCAGTGCTTGCGGGCGGACGCCTGTATGTGGCCTCGTCTGATGACACCCTGCGCGCCTTTGATCCTGCCTCTGGCGATGTGGTTTCAACAGCGGAAATTCCTAGCGGCGCTGCGTCCAGCCCAATCGTTGCGGACGGCACTTTGTATGTTGTCAGCAAAAAGGGCCAATTGTTGGCTTTCCGTTAAGCAAAATATGCTGTAAGGCCGCGTCTTCAGATTTCTGGAGAGTATTATGAGTTTCACACTCGCCATCGTGGGACGTCCGAATGTGGGCAAATCCACGCTGTTCAATCGCCTTGTGGGCAAGAAACTGGCACTGGTTGACGACCAGCCCGGCGTGACGCGCGATCTGCGTGAGGGTGAGGCGCGTCTGGGAGATCTGCGCTTTACGGTGATCGATACGGCCGGTCTTGAAGATGCCACTGACGACAGCCTTCAGGGGCGGATGCGACGGCTGACTGAACGCGCGGTGGATATGGCAGATGTGTGCCTGTTCATGATCGATGCGCGCGCCGGCGTGACGCCAACAGATATGATTTTCGCTGAAATCCTGCGCAAGAAGTCCGCGCACGTAATTCTGGCGGCAAACAAAGGCGAAGGGTCGGCGGCGGATGCCGGCGTGATCGAAGCCTATTCTCTGGGGCTGGGCGAACCCATTCGCCTGTCCGCCGAACACGGCGAGGGCATGAATGATCTTTTCGTGCACTTGCTGCCGGTTGAGGAGAAATTTGCGAAACTGGCAGAAGAGACTGCGCCAGAGACCGACATTGAGCTGGACGAAGATGCAAACGAGGGCGCGGTTCCGAAACCCACCCAAGACAAGCCTCTGCAAATTGCAGTCGTCGGTCGCCCGAATGCGGGAAAATCCACTCTTATCAACAAGATCATCGGCGAAGATCGTCTGCTGACCGGCCCCGAAGCGGGCATCACACGAGACGCGATTTCCCTGCGTACGCAGTGGAATGACACGCCGATGCGGATCTTTGACACGGCCGGCATGCGCAAAAAAGCCAAGGTGCAGGACAAGGTTGAAAAACTGTCCGTATCTGATGGTCTGCGCGCGGTGAAATTCGCCGAAGTCGTGGTGGTTCTGCTGGATGCCGCGATCCCGTTTGAACAACAGGACTTGCGCATTGCAGACTTGGCGGAACGCGAAGGTCGCGCCGTGGTTGTCGCGGTCAACAAATGGGATGTTGAGGACCAAAAGCAAGAAAAGCTGCGCGATCTGAAAGAGGCGTTCGGGCGTCTGTTGCCGC
This sequence comes from Cognatishimia sp., assembly GCF_964229375.1. Classification (GTDB taxonomy): domain Bacteria; phylum Pseudomonadota; class Alphaproteobacteria; order Rhodobacterales; family Rhodobacteraceae; genus Cognatishimia. Next base: position 1,695 of record NZ_CAXREH010000118.1, on the reverse strand, counting down.
AGCTGCGTGGCGCGCCTTTGATTACGGTTTCTGCGAAAACCGGACGTGGGCTGGAACGTCTGCACGATGCGATCCTGCGCGCTTATGACGTCTGGAACCGCCGCGTTACGACGGCGCAGCTGAACCGCTGGCTGACTGGTATGCTCGAGCAGCACCCGCCGCCTGCGCCTCAAGGCAAGCGGATCAAGTTGCGGTATATGACACAGGCGAAATCCCGTCCTCCGGGGTTTGTGGTGATGTGTTCGCACCCTGATAAGATGCCTGACAGCTATTCTCGCTATCTGGTCAATGGGTTACGCGAAGATTTTGATATGCCGGGCACGCCGATCCGGCTGCATATGCGTGGGCAGGGGGACAAGAACCCCTACAAGGGCGCTCGCAAGAAAAAAGCGGGTGCGTTGAAGAAACACCTGACTCCTCGGTCGCAACGCGAAAAATAGCACGGAATGAGACTTAGCACGGAATCAAGGGCCGCAGGCCCGCCGTGCTCAGCGTCGGACCGGCCCCGTAGGCCGGCGCTGTTTCAACTTGAGTAGCCTATTCGAGCGTTTTTCGGGTTTTGCAGGATAAAGGGGCCAGCACATATGTTGCTGCGCCGCCCCCCAGTCCGCCGCTGAGCACGGCTTATCGCGCTAGGCCAGCACGCCGTCCGCAGTCAGCGTCAGCTTGCCACCCAGATATGGTGACAGAGCATCGGGCAGCTTAACAGAACCGTCTTCCTGTTGGCCGTTCTCCAGAACAGCAATCAGGCAACGCCCAACCGCCAGACCCGAGCCATTCAACGTGTGAAGGTACTCTGGCTTGCCACCGTCCGCAGGCTTAAAGCGCGCGTTCATGCGGCGCGCCTGAAAGTCGCCTGTGGTGGAAACCGAGGAAATCTCGCGATAGGTTTTTTGTCCTGGAATCCAGGCCTCGATGTCGTAGGTGCGGCGCGCACCAAAGCCCATGTCTCCGGTGCAGAGCACAACGGTGCGATAGGGAATTCCCAGCTTTTCCAGAATACCCTCAGCACAGCGCAACATGCGTTTTTGCTCGTTGTCCGAGTCGTCTGGATGCACCACCGAGACCATCTCGACCTTTTCAAACTGGTGCTGGCGCAGCATACCCGCCGTATCACGCCCTGCAGAGCCGGCCTCAGAGCGGAAACACAGCGTATGCGCGGTCATGCGGATCGGCAGGGCGCTTTCCTCAAGAACGTCGCCTGCAACCGTATAGGTCAGCGGCACCTCTGAGGTTGGCACCAGCCACCAGCCATTGGTGGTCTGATAGCTGTCTTCGCCAAATTTCAGCAATTTATCGGTGCCATACATCGCTTCATCACGCACCAGAACCGGAGAGTTCATCTCGGTCAGGCCGTTCTCATCCACCTGGGTGTCGATCATGAACTGCGCCAGCGCGCGGTGAATACGCGCCACGGCGCCTTTCAGCATCACAAAGCGCGCACCAGAAATCTTGGCGGCGACGTCAAAATCCATCGAGGCTGCGACGCCTGCAATGTCATAGTGCTCTTTGGCCGCAAACGGCAGTTCGACGGCATCGCCCCGGCGGTTGATTTCGACGTTGTAGTCCTCATCAGCCCCGTCTGGCACATCTTCCGCGGGAATATTGGCGATCCGCGCCAACGCATCGGTCAGCGTGGCGTCCAGCTCTTTGGCTTCGGCCTGCATCGCGGCGACTTCGGCTTTCTTTTCGGCC